>CAXSIB010000022.1:0-16367 GCA_964237095.1 uncultured Actinomycetales bacterium | reverse complement strand
GTCGCCGGAGGCCACGCCCTTCGCCCCGGCCGGGCGGTCGCGGCTCTCGCGGGTGGTGCGCGGGGCCGACACCGACCCGCGGTGGGCGCGGCCCGCGTTCCTCGGCCCGCTCGCCGTGACCGCGGTGCTGTACCTCTGGGGACTCGGGCGGTCGGGTGACGCGAACAGCTTCTACGCCGCGGCCGTGCAGGCCGGCACCCAGAGCTGGAAGGCGATGTTCTTCGGGTCGCTGGACTCCGCCGATGCGATCACCGTCGACAAGCCGGCGTTCTTCCTGTGGCCGATGGAGATCGCCGGGCGCGTCTTCGGGTTCTCCAGCTGGAGCATGCTCGTCCCGCAGGCCCTGGAGGGGGTCGCCGCGGTCGGCCTGCTGGCCGCCGCCGTCCGCCGGGTGGCCGGGCACACCGCGGGGATCGCCGCCGGGCTGCTGCTCGCGGTCACCCCCGTGGCCACGCTGATGTTCCGGTTCAACAACCCCGACGCGATGCTCGTCCTGCTGCTCACCGCGGCCGGGTACGCGACCATCCGGTCCCTCGCCACCGCGCGGGGCACCCGCTGGATCACCCTGGCCGGCACGCTGATCGGGCTCGCGTTCATCACCAAGATGGGCCAGGCGCTGCTCGTCGTGCCCGCCCTCGGGCTCACCTACCTCGTCGCCGCGCCGACCACGCTGCGCCGCCGCATCACCGACCTCCTCGGCGCCGGGGTCGCCATGATCGCCGGCGCCGGCTGGTACCTCGCGATCGTCGAGCTGTGGCCCGCGTCGAGCCGGCCCTACATCGGCGGCTCCACCGACAACTCGCTCCTCGAGCTGGCGTTCGGCTACAACGGCCTCGGCCGCCTGTTCGGCTCGGGCTCGGGCAACGGGGGCGGCGGCGGGGGCGGCACCAGCGGCACCAGCAGCTTCGGCGGGGCCACCGGCCTCGGCCGGCTGTTCCGCGGCGACTTCGCCACCGAGATCTCCTGGCTGCTGCCGACCGCACTGCTCGCGCTGGTCGCCGGTCTCTGGCTGACCCGCCGGGCCCCGCGCACCGACCTGTCCCGCGCCGCGCTGATCCTCTTCGGGGGCTGGCTCCTGGTCACCGGGATCACGTTCAGCTTCATGTCCGGGACCATCCACCCCTACTACACGATCGCGCTCGCTCCGGCGATCGCCGCCGTCGTCGCGGTCACCGGACGCCTGCTGTGGCAGGCCCGCTCGACGCGCTCGGCCCGCGGCGCCGGCCTGATCGCCGCGGTCCTGGTGCTCGTCACCGCCGGCTGGGACGCGCACCTGCTCGCCCTGACGCCGACCTTCCTGCCCTGGCTGGAGTACGTGGTCGTCGTCGCGGCGGTGCTCGGCGCGGCCGGGCTGCTCGTGGGACGCCGGCTCCGCACGGGCGTCGTCATCGCGGTCGCCCTGGCCTGCCTCAGCGGGGTGGCCGGCTCGGCCGCCTACGCGGTGGACACGGCCTCGCAGTCCCACTCCGGCAGCATCCCCACGTCCGGCCCGGTGACCTCGGGCATCGGCGGCGGCACGGGCGGCGGCACGGGCGGCGGCACGGGCGGCAGCACTGGTGGCGGCGGCACGGCGCCGACCGGGACCCGGCCGACCGGGACGATGCCGAGCGGCAGCGGGACGGCACCGACGGGGACCGGCGCCTCCGGGACCGCGACGACCGGCACCGCGACGACCGGAACCGCGGGCGGCGGCACGACGTCCGGCGCCGCGCTCACCACCCTGCTGAAGGCGACCACGACCCGCTGGGCGGCGGCCACCGTCGGCTCCCAGAGCGCGGCGACCCTGGAGCTCTCCAGCGGCACCGCGGTCATCGCGATCGGCGGTTTCACCGGCAGCGACGCCTCCCCGACGCTGGCGCAGTTCGAGGCCTACGTCGCGGCCGGGCAGGTGCACTGGTTCATCGCGACGGGCACCGGCGCGGGCGGCGGGACCGCCGGCACCAGCTCGACCGGCGCCCAGATCACCGCCTGGGTGGAGGCGCACTACACGGCCACCACCGTGGGCGGGACCACCGTCTACGACCTCACCGCGGCGGCCACCAGCTGACCGCAAGTGGGCCGACCAACCTGCCCACGCAAGGCTCCGGCGCCGGCTCACCAGCCGTCAGGAAAGCCCTGCGTGGGCAGTGGCGTCGGTCGGGTCCCGTAGAGGCGGCGTCGGGCCGGCGGGGCCGAGCGCCTTGTCCCGGTACATCGCGGCGTCCGCGCGGTCGACGAGGGTCTCGCGGGTGTCGCCGGCCACCGTGCAGGCCATCCCGACACTCGCCCGCAGCCGGATGGTCCCGCCGGTCAGCGCGACGTCGCCCCGCAGGACGGCCAGGGCCCGGTCGGCCACCGCCGCCGCATCCACCGGTCCGTCGAGACCGGTCAGCAGCAGCAGGAACTCGTCGCCGCCGATCCGCCCGACGAGGTCCCCGGGGCGCACCACCGACCGGAGCCGGTCCGCCACCTCGACGAGCAGCTCGTCGCCGACGGCGTGTCCCCGCTCGTCGTTGACGGCCTTGAAGCCGTCGAGGTCGACGTAGAGCACCCCGGTCGACCCGAGGGGCGCGGTGGCGATCTCGTGGTCGAGGGCACCCAGCACCGACGCGCGGTTGTGGGCGCCGGTCAGGGCGTCGAACGTCGCCCGGGCCAGCAGGTCGTCGCGCAGGCGGGCGCTGTCGGTCACGTCCTGCAGGCACACCAGGGTCCCGGCGGCGCCCTCCCGGTCGGTGAGGGCGATGAGGCTGATGCTGCACCGGCGGCCGTCGAGCACGGGGGAGCGGCCGGGGAGGGGGCGGAGAGCCACCTCGAGCTCCCGGTCCCGGCCGGCGCCGATCGCGGCCGCCAGCGCGGCCCGCAGCGCCGGGCGGTCGCCGAAGGCCAGACAGGCCGAGAGATCCTCGACGACGTCGAGGGCGACGTCCCCGAACAGCCGCCCGACGCCGGCGTTGCGGTAGCTGATCGTCCCGCCCGGCTCGACCCGGAGCAGGCCGATGGGCAGGGCCTCGGTGAGCCGGCGGAACAGCCGCTCCCGGCCGATGACGGCCTCGTGCGCCGCCATCTCCTCCGAGATGTCGCTGAGGGTCGTCGTGGCCTCCGGGTCCCCGCCGCCGGTGGTGCCCATCACGCTCTCCGACTCCACCCACAGCCACCCGCCGTCGGCGCGGAGGTGACGGTAGCGGACCCGCTGCAGCTCGGGGTGGGCCACGAGCTCCATCCAGCTCGTCACCACGCGGTCGAGGTCGTCGGGGTGGACGAACTCCGAGGAGCGCCGGCCGACCATCGCCTCCCAGGTCCAGCCCAGCATGCTCGTGACGCGGTCGTCGATCTCCGTGACGACGGCGTGGAAGGACTTGCGCAGCACCGCGGTCCGGGTCCGGAACGGAACGGCGAGGGAGCCCGCGGGCGCCTCGTCGACGTCGGGCCCGGGACCGTCCGCCGGGTGGAGCGCGGCGACCCAGACCCCGTGGTCGCGGCGCGCGTCGAGGATCGTCAGCACCGCAGGGCGCCCGGGCACCGCGCCGACCTCGACCGGCCCGGCGGCGTGGCCCCGCGCGCCGGCCCGCTCCCAGATACCCAGCACCCGGAGGCGATCCCGCGGGACGACGAGGTCGATCATCGTCTCCCGCCCGGCGGGCAGCGGGATCAGCCGGCCGCCGGGCACGCCGAGCGAGGACGGCACGGCGATCCGGAAGCCGTCCGCGGCCAGCGCGGCCACCCGCGCCCGGCCGTTGCGCAGCAGCCCCTGCAGGAGCTCCGCGCAGCGGGCCTCGCGGTCGGTGTCCGTCAGGTGCACAGCTGTCCTTCCGGAGCGGGTGGGAGAAGGTTCAGTTGCCCGACGTGGTGGTGTTGGTCTCGGTCATGTCCTGCAGCGACGGGGCGCCGAGGTTCTCGTTGGCGTTCCACTTCTCCGCGGTCGACGAGGTACAGGTCGCGGTCGTGACGTAGAACCACTGGTTCCCATCGGTCGGCGCAATGATGTTCAGGCAGCGGGCGCTCGAGTCGACGAACGTGTAGCGCACGTTGTAGGCCGTGTTCGTGTCGTTGCCGGGCTGCGTCCACACCAGCTGGGCCGCGACCGGAGCGGTGGCGGCCGGGTTCTGTGCAGCCGGGAGGGTCGCCACCCAGCCGGGGTTCGAGCACTGAGTGAGCCGGACGAACCCGCCCTCCGTCGCCGGACTGTACAGGCAGTACTTCGTCCCACCACTGGCGGTCTGGGTGTACAGCCACCCGGTCGAGGAGTCGAAGGTGAACTTCTGGTTCCACTCGACCGCGCTGGCCAACGGGTTCTGCTTGCAGGGGTACGCGATCTCTTGCGTGGAGTAGATGTTCGCTTGGTTGATGTCGAGGCAGCGGCCGAACTGCTGGTCGTTGATCAGCTGGGGAGCCGCCGCCGCACCGTCGCCCACACTCGGGGCCGGGATCCACGCCTGGGTCGGGCTGCTGGTGTTACCGCTGTTGCAGTCGGCCAGTCCGATCTGCTGACCGGTGGCCTGGGTCGCGGCCGACATGCAGTAGCCCTTGTCGTAGTACGGCTTGGCCGCCGGCTGGGGGACCAGGGCGAAGCTGCCGTTGGACTTCGTCGCGGGCATCGAGGCCGTGTACCCGCCGCTGTCGTTGAAGCTCCACTGCTGGCTGTAGGGGGGTGGCGACCCGGTCGTGAACGGCGCCTGAGTGAGCGCGGCGCACTGGGCGAAGACGACCTTGTCCGTGAGGAGCGGTCCCGTGGTCCCCGAGGTGGTGTCGAGGCAGAGGCCGTTCGGGTTGGCGCTCGTCACCGAGCTGGACAGCTGCAGGGTCAGGTCGGTGCGGTAGGCGAACAGCTGCTGGCTCAGCGCCGGCGTCGACGTGCTGCAGGTCTGCAGGGTGAGCACCGTCCCGATCGTCGGTACCGCCTGTCCCGCGTCCATGCAGTAGGCGACCGCGGTGCTCGCGGAGCTGGCGGGGTAGATGCGGATCTGGCCGTTGGGGACGTTCACGCTGGTGGTCTTGAACACGTAGGTGCTCGTGATCGTCCGGCCGGCCGAGCCGGCGGTGGTGTTCGGGGTCGTCCCCACCGAGATCACCTGGGCGTAGCTCGGGACGAACTTCGGGATGCTGCCCGAGCCGTCGTAGGTGCCGTAGCCCTGGACGCACTTCATCTTCGTCGCCGTCGTGCCGTTGGCCGCCGCGGCGATCGGGTCGACCGTGTAGTAGGCCACGGTCACGCTGTAGGTCGCCCGGCCGACGCTGTTCACCGACCCGGTGATCGGGGTGGTCGTGCACGGCAGGGCCTGCGCGTTCCCCGCGGTGCCGCCCGGAGTCGTGGTGGCGGCCCGGATCTGGCCGACGACCACGTCGACGCCGGCCTGCGCGGCGCCCAGGTTGTCGGTGCGGCTGCCGTCGAACACCGTCGCGCGGTCCTGCACGATCATCGTGGGCAGCAGTGCGGCGGCCAGGGCGAGCCCGACCATGATGAGCAGCAGCGCCATCGGCAGGGACCCGCGGTCGTCGGCGAGGTCGAGCCGCCGGCGCCGCAGCGCGACCTGGAACCGGGCCCGCACGCCCTGTGTGTCGGCCACGCTTCGGTCGCCGCTCACGGCCGGGCCAGGTTGCACGCGGTCTGGGTCCCGGTGTTGGCGGCGGCCGCCGTCGCGCTGTTCAGCGCGGTGAAGGTGGCGTTGGTCTGCGCGGTGATCGCCGGTGAGCCGCTGGTGGCGACCAGGTTGACCTGGAGCTGCTCATAGGCCACGCCGCCGGCCGGCAGGAGGATGAACGGCTGCGACGTCCCGGCGGCGGCCCCGCCGTTGGTGATGCCGGTCGCCCAAAGGGCGAAGGCGCTCGGGGTACCGAGCGTCCCGCTGCTCGAGACGGGCACGGTCCGGGCCTCCAACTTCTGTGTGGTGACGTTGATCCGGAGCTGGGTGCACACCTGCGGCCCGGTGGCTCGGGTCAGGAACTCGACGTACCAGCTCCCGCCGGAGGAGACCCCGGGGGTACTGATCATCGAGGCGTAGCGGACCGTCCGGTCGAGGCGGGAGAAGGCCGTGTCGGTCTGCCGCGAGCTGGCGGTCAGGGCGTTGTCCCGGTTGGAGTTCTGGTAGAGCAGGACGATCGCCCCGGTGAACATGCCCAGGAAGATCAGCCCGACCATCATGCCCACGACGAGCTCCATCAGCGTCGTGCCCTCGTCGTCGCGGGCCCGGGAACGGGCGCGGGTCAGGGCCTGGCGGAACCTGGTCACTGGACGGTCCCGCTGCTCGTGGCGACCGGGCCGTTGGTCATGCTGACGTTGTCCGTCGGGGTGAGGGTCACGTTGTTGTAGGTGCCCTTGGCAGTGGCGGTGCCCCGGACGTAGAACGTCCCCCCGGTGTCCGAGACCGTGAGCGTGGCCGGCAGGCTGCCGCCACTCGACGCCGCGGACAGGCCGAAGCCGGTCGGTGCGTTGGCGAGTGTGTAGGTGCAGTTGCTGGTCGGGCAGGTGTAGGTGATGGTGACCGACTGCGCGCTGTTGTAGGGGATGGTGCCGAAGTTGGCGGGTAGGCCGCTGGTCGTGGGTTGCGCGTACACCGTCCAGGTCGCGGTGTTCGTGGTCCCGGTCAGGCCGGTCCCGTTGTCCTTCGGGGTGACGACCAGGTTGAACGTCCCCGGGGTGACCGAGGTCCCGACCGTGCCGCGGAGGTAGATGGTCCCGCTGGTGGCCGTGGTCGGCACGGTCACCTGGTTGGTGACGGCTCCGGTCGTGGTCGTGCTCAGGCCGATTCCTGTGGGCGCGCCCGCGAGGGTGTAGGTGCAGTTCGTCGAGGGACAGGTGTACGAGAGGGACTGGTTCGCCACGACGGCTCCGACCGTGGTCCTGAAGTTCTGGGTGAGCCCCGTGACGGTCGGCGGCGGAGAGTTGACGGTCCAGCTCGCGGTGGCCACCGTGCCGGTCTGGTTCGAGGTGTTGTCCACCGGCGTCACGTTGACGGCCGGGTAGGAGCCGCCTGCACCGAGTGCGACGGTCCCGCGGAGGTAGAGGGTGCCGCTGGTGCTTCCCGTCACGTTGATGGGGGTGGTGGTCGGGGTCCCCGTGGTCGCGGTGCTGAGGCCGATACCCGCCGGGTAGCCGGTGAGCGTGAAGGTGCAGTTCGCCGACGGACAGGTGAAGGGGAGCGACTGGTTGGCGACGGTGGTGCCGGCGGTCACCGTGAAGGTGCTCACCGAGTCGGTCACCGTCGGCGGCGGGTAGTTGACTGTCCACGCGGAGGTCGTCGCGGTGCCGACGGCACCCGAGGTCGTCTCCGTCGGGGTGACCGAGACGCTGTAGTTCCCGGCAGCACCAGCGGTGCCGCGCAGGTAGATCGTGCCGCTGCTGGCCGTGACCGTCACCGGGGTCGTGGTGGTCCCGGTCGTGGCAGTGCTGAGGCCGATTCCGCTCGGTGCGCCGGCGAGGGCGAAGGTGCACGTGGTCGTCGGGCAGGTGTAGGAGATCGGCTGGTTGGCGACGGTCGCCCCGGCGGTCACGGTGAACGTGGCGGGCAGCCCGGCGGCGGTCGGGCCGGCGAACACGGTCCAGGTGGCCGTGTTCGGGACACCGCTGACGCCGCTGGGGGTGTCGGTCGGGGTGACGGTCGCGGTGTAGAGCACGCCCTGGGCGTCGACGTACTGCTTCTGCGCCTGGGCCGCCGTGAGCGCGACGCCGGAGTAGACGGCGGCGTCGTCGAGGACACCGGCGAAGTAGTAGCTCGTCGACGCCGACGGCCAGTTGCCGAGGTTGTCCCCGCCGATCCGCCAGTACCCGCTGTTGTTGCCCTCGGCGGCGGTGTTGGTGTTCGTCCCGACCGACACGCCGTCGACCAAGAAGGTCATCCCGGCGCCGGAGATCGTGGCGACGGCCTCGTGCCAGGCCCCGTCGTTGTAGGCCGCCGAGCTCGTGATGACCTGCGTCCCGCCGTTGTAGACGCCGAAGACGAGCTGGCCGGAGTTGGTCATGTAGATCTGCCGGTCGTACTGGCCGCTGTTGCCCGTGGCCGACGAGCCGAAACCGAACAGCTTGCCCCCGGTCGTGGTCGTCGTCTTGAACCAGATGGACTCCGAGAACACCGTCGGGGCGGCGATCGCCGTCCTGGTGCTCGCCGAGCCGGTGGTGCTGACCCCGTTGAACGTCGCGGCCCCGTCGTAGGTCGAGGTGCCGCCGGAGGCGCTGAGGGTCGCTCCCGTGGCGCCGTTGGTGACCCCGCTCTGCTCGGTCAGCGGCAGGCTCCCGATCGAGTCGGCGCCGACGGTGGTCCCGTTCGCCTCGTTCAGTCGCCAGAAGTTGGTGGCGCCCTGGTTCTTGACGTCGTTGACGTAGCTGCTGGGGCCGCTGACCGGTCCGGTGACCGTCCCGCGCAGGTAGACGTTCCCACTGGTGCCGGTGACGGGCACCGACGAGGTCACCGCGCCGACGTTGTCGGTGTCGAGCCCGACACCGCCCGGGGCGCCGGTGAGGGCCTCGGTGCAGCTGCCCGACGGGCAGGTGAACGGCAGGGTCTGGCTGGCGATGGTCGCGCCGACCGAGGTGGAGAAGGGATTCGTCAGCCCGGACACGGTCGGGGGCGCGTAGATGGTCCAGGCGGCGGTGGTGGCCGTCCCGGTGACGGCGTAGGTGGTGTCCACCGGGGTGACCGTCACCGAGGGGTAGCTACCGGCCGGGGACGGGCTGCCCACGACGTAGACGCTGCCGCTCGTCGCCGTCACGGCCAGCGACGTCGGCTGGGTCCCGGTCGCACCGGACGAGGTGGACAGCCCGATCCCGGTCGGGGCGCCGGACAGGGTCAGGGTGCAGGTGCTGGTCGGGCAGCTGTAGGTCAGCTGCTGCGCGGTGATCGTCGCCCCGGCGGTGGTCCTGAGCGCCGTCAGGCCCGTGACCGTGGGCGGGGCGAACACGGTCCAGGCGGCGGTGACGGAACTGCCGGTCACCCCGTAGGTGGTGTCCTTCGCCGTGACGACGACGGTGTAGGACCCGGCGGGGCTCGGGCTGCCGACCAGGTAGAGGGTGCCGTTCGCGTTCGTGACCGCCAGGGAGGTCGGCGGGGTCCCGGTCGCGCTCGCAGAGGTCGCGAGCCCGATGCCGGTGGGTGCGCCGGTCACCGTGTAGGTGCAGGTACTGGTCGGGCAGGTGTAGCTGAGGGGCTGGCCGGTGATTGCCTTGTTGACCGGGGTCCGGAACGCGGCGGTGGAGCCGGTGACGGTCGGCGCCGCGTAGACGGTGAAGGCCGCGGTGTTCGCGGTCCCGCTCCCCTGCGAGGCCGTGTCCACCGGGGTCACCGACAGGATCCCGGAGCCGGCGGCGGTCGGGGTACCGACCAGGTAGATCATGCCGCTGGTCCCGCTGGGGGGCTGCACCGAAGAGCCGGCCGTGCCGGTCGCGGAGAGGGAGAGCCCGACCCCGGCCGGACCGTTGCTGACGGCGAAGGTGCACGCACCCGACGGGCAGGTGTAGTTGAGGGTCTGGGCGCTGACGGCCGCGCCGACCGTGGTCTTGAACGCCGCCAGGCCGGTGACCGTCGGGACCGGGTACACGGTCCACGTAGCGGTGTTGGTGACGGCACTCGCCCCGCTGTTCGTGTCGACGGGGGTGAGGACGAGGCTGTAGCTCGACGTGGCCGGGGCGGTCACGGTGCCGACGAGGTACAGCGTGCCCGAGGCGTTCTTGACCGACAGCGAGGTCGGCGGCGTGCCGGTCGCGGTGGTCGTCGTGGAGAGCCCGATGCCGGTCGGGGCGCCGGTCAGGTTGTAGGCGCAGTTCGACGTCGGGCAGGTGTAGGTCAGTGTCTGGGCCGCGATGGTGGCGCCGACCGTGGTCGAGAACGGATCGGTCAGCCCGGTCACGGTCGGGGGCCGGACCTTCCACGCCGCGGTGTTCGAGGTGCCGGCCTCGCCGTAGGTGGTGTCGAGCGAGCTCACGACGAGGGTGTAGTTCCCCGTCGCGGTGGTGGCGACCGTCCCGGCGAGCAGGAACGTCCCGCTGGTGCCGGTGACCGAGAGACTGGCGGCCGGGGTCGTGGTCACGTCCTTGGCCAGTCCGATCCCGCCGGGCGCGCCGGCCAGGGTGTACGTGCAGCTGGTGCTCGGACAGGTGTAGCTGAGGGTCTGGTTCGCGATCGTCGCGCCCGGGGTCGTCGACAGGGTGGCGGTCATCCCCGTGACGGTCGGGACGGCCAGCACGGTCCAGGTCGAGGACATCGCGGTCCCGTTCCGGCCGGTTGCGGCGTCCGCCGGGGTGATCGTGAGGGTGAACGTCCCGGGCGTCACCCCCGTCCCGACCGTCCCGACCAGGTAGAGGCTGCCGCTCGCGGTGTTGACGGTGATCGGGGAGGTGCTGGCTGCCCCGGTGCTGGTCGCGGACAGTCCGATGCCGGTCGGGGCGCCGGTGAGGGTGTAGGTGCAGTTGGCCGTCGGGCAGCTGTAGCTCAGGGTCTGAGCTGCCGGGGTCGCCCCGACGGCGGTCGTCAGCTTCGCCCCCAGGCCGGTCACCGTGGGCACGGCGACCGTCCAGGTCACCGTGTTCGGAGTCCCGGCCACCTTCGACGCGGTGTCGGTGATGGTCACGCTGACCGGGTACGGCCCGGCGGCCGACGTACTGACGGTCCCGTTGAGATAGATGGTCCCGCTGGCGGTGGTCACGCTGAGCGGGGTGGTGCTCCCCGTCCCGTTGCTGGTCGTGGCGAGGCCGATGCCGGCCGGGGCGCCCGCGAGGGCGATGGTGCAACTGCTCGCCGGGCAGGTGTAGGCGAGGGACTGGGCGGTGACCGTGGCGCCCGGCGAGGTGGTGAACGGGGTGGTCAGGCCGGCCACCGTCGGGGCCGCGTAGACGGTCCAGTTGTAGCTGAGCGGTGGGGACTGCCGGCCGAAGGAATCCGTGGCCACGACGGTGATCGCGGTCGCGGCGGCGGCCGTCGTCGGAGCGCCCGTGATGAGGCCGGAGGTGCTCATGCTCAGCCCGGCCGGGAGGGTGGTGGTCGTCCAGGTGAAGGGGGCCACCGAGTTCGGATCCGTGACCGTCAGCTGCAGACCGTTCGCGCCGGGCTGGGGGAGCGCGCTGCCGACGGTGCTGAACTGGTCGCCGGGTGACGACACCGTCGGGGAGGGCGGGCCGGCCGCCTGCAGGGAGAACAGCGGGTCGGGGTCGGGGCTGATCAGGCTCGAGGTGACGTAGGCGCACAAGGAGTTCGGGCAGTGCACCCCGGCCCAGGTCGTGGCGACGACCGCACGGAGGTAGCGGGTTCCCGGGGTTCCGCCGGTCGCGGTAGTGCACGTCGACAGGTGCGTCGCGGGATCGGTCGAGAGGTAGCAGTACCCCAGGTAGTTGTTGACCGTGTAGGAGATCTTGTTCGCGGTGGCCGGGATGGTCGGCGCCAGGGTGAGGACCGTGGTGGTGCTCTCGGTGGCTGCCGTCATGCTGGCGAGAGCCGCCTGCGCCGCGACCGCGGCGGGCGCGCTCCGCTGGGTGCTGTTGACGTTCGTGGACCTCCCCAGGACGAGGTTCTGCGGGGCCGCCGCGCGGACGGCGTCCATCTCGGTGTTGGACAGCTGGATCGCGCTCTGCTTGGCCCGCTGGTAGCTCGTCGACTGGGTGGCGCCGAGGAAGAACGTCGCGAGCGCGGCCATCACGATGATGAGTATCGAGATCGAGACGATCTCCTCGAGCAGCACGAAACCGCCCTCGACGTCCTGGCCCCCGCTGTCGCCGGGCCCGCCGTCACAGGGCACAGCTCCGCCGCCACAGCGGCGGCGCGCGGCGCCGACGCGGTTCGCGAGGAGCCGCAGTCGAGCTGGCGTCATGTCCGGCGTGGGCTCACTTGGTCGATCGGAGGGTCAGCTGCTTGGCCAGCAGGGCGGCAGCGGCCGGGGTCTGCGGCGCGACGTAGATGGTGAGCGTCGTCGTCAGGGTGGTCGCACCGGTGATCGAGGTCGACTCCGAGCTCTGCCCGGGCGCCAGCTGGACCGCGGTCACCAGCGCGGCCCGCCCGCCGGGCTTCTGCAGCGCCTCGAGGAACGCCTCCTGACGGGACAGTGCGCCGGTCGAGACGACTGTGAGGCCGATCTGGAAGAGCTGGCCCGCAGGACCGACCGCCGCGGTGGCCGCCGTGGTGTCGGTGGTGGTCGTGTCGGTGGTGGACGTGGACGTGGTGGCGGTCGGGGTCGGGGTCGGGGTCGCGGCCGCGGTGTCCGTCGAGGCGGTCGTGTCGGTGGTGGTCGCGGTGGTGGCTGACGCGCCGGCCGCCGCGGCCACGGAGCCGACACTCAGACTGGTGATCCCGACGTGGGCAGTCCCGGCCTTGGTGCTGAGCTGGGTGAAGTAGGCCGGGATACCGCCGTAGATGGGCAGCTGGGTCCGCACGGTGCGCAGCTGAGAGGTCAGCGCGGTCATGTCCCGGCTCTGCCGCTTCAGCGCGGTCAGCTTGACCTGCAGGGCGTCGTTGGCGGACCGCGCGGTGTCGGTGTCGGCCTGCTGGCTGGTGATCGTCGCCCGCTCCGGTCCCACCAGGCCGGCATAACCCGCTCCGAGGACCACCAGGGCCGCGACGGCGCCGCCGCCGACCCACAGGCGGGTGTCGTCCATCGCGCCCATCAGTTGCCGGCCGTGGTGGTCGCGGTGGTCGCGGCCGGGGTGGCCGTGGCCGCCACGTCGTAGCGGTGGGTCAGCACCTTGTCGGTGACCGACATCGTGAGCGACAGGCTCGCGGAGCCGGCGGTGAGCGCGGTCGAGCCCGGGACCACGTCGGTGATACCCGGAACGGCCTGCAGGGCCGTGACGTAGGTGGCGATGCCGTCGATCCCGGCCGTGGTGCCGGTGACCGAGATCGTCCCGACGTCCACACTGCCGGACGTGTCCAGTGACGTCCCGCTGCTGCCCGCCGCCGTCCCGGCGGCTGCCACCCCGCTGATCGTCACCTGCTCCGCGGTGATGATCGTTCCCTTCGGGGCCGCCGCCTGCACCGCCGCGAGCAGCGGACCGAGGTCGACGTCGCCCACCATCAGCTGGGCCAGCTGGGATCGGACGTCCGCGACGGTCCCCTGGACGACGGTGACCTGCGAGTACTGGAGGGTCTGGCTCTGGAGCTGCTGGCCCCGGGCCTGTTCCGCGACCGCCTCGTTCGCCGCCTGGTGGCTGAGGAAGCGGGCGTAGGCGAATGCGAGCACGACCAGGACGACGAGCGCGACGAGGGCGACCACCATGAGCCGGCGGATCCGCTTGAGGCGCCGGCCGCTGGCCAGCTCCGGCGGGGTGAGATCCGCGTAGATCCCGAAGCCGGGGAGAGTGGTCCAGGCGTCGGGTTCCTCGGTGACGAGGGTGGCGGTCATGCGGCGGCTCCCATCGCGAGGCCGACCGACACCGCGCTGGCCGCGCTCGTGCGGTCCTCGTGCTCTCCGGTCGGGGCTTCCAGGGCGTTGCGGATGTGCTGCAGGGGGGAGACCAGGGCGCAGGGAATGCCGACGTCCTCGGCCAGGAGGTCGACGAAGCCCGGCAGCTGGGCGCCGCCGCCGGTCAGGCAGATGCGCTCGACGTTGGCGGCGTCCTCGGAGCCGCTGTAGTACTGGATCGACCCGCGGATGTCGGTCACCAGCGGCCGGATCGCGGTCTTGAGGATCATCGACACCTCCGAGTCCCCGTCGACCAGGCCGCTCTCCCGCTTGCGGATCTCGGCCTCGACGCTGGAGGTCCCGGTCCGGTCGACCAGGCGCTCGGTGAGCTGCTGCCCGCCGCGCCCGATCGTCCGCACGACCCGCGGCACGCCGAGGTGGTGGATGACGATCGTCGTCATCTGGGCGCCGACGTCGACGACCGCCTCGGTCCTGACCCCGGCCTCGGCGGTGGACCGCAGCACGGCCAGGGAGGCGAGGTCGACCCGGACGATCCGCAGGCCCGCGGCCTCGACCGCGCGGACGGCGGTCAGCACGGACTGGCGCGGCGCGGCGATCAGCAGGCCGGACACGCTCTCGGGGTCGTCCTCGGCCGGGCCGAGCGGCTGGAAGTCGAGCAGCACCTGGTCGAGGGGGAGCGCGATGATCTCCTTGGCCCGGTAGGGGAGGGCCTTGGCCTGCTGGTCGCGGGTGAGGCGCGGCATCGTCATGGCCCGCACGACGACCTGCGGGTTGGAGACGCCGATGATCACCTGCTTGCAGCCGAAGTCGTAGGTCTTCCACATCTGCGTGAGCACGTGGGTGAGCGTCGACGCGTCCATCACCACGCCCTCGACGACGGTGCCTTCGGGCAGGTCGGCTTCGCCGAGGTCGTTCAGGCTCATCGCCGGCTCCCCGTCGCGGGCGAGGGACAGGATGGTCGCGCGGACGGCGGTGGCCCCGATGTCCAGGCCGATCACGTGCCCGTCGGGGTTGACGACGTCGAGTGCGGCGCGGTCGCCGCCGCTCTTCCGTGTCAGTTTCACGATCTCTCCCGGGGGTGGTGGCGCTGGACGGTCGATGATGCGGGGCGCTTCATGTGCGGGAACTGAGGTGGAGGTAGGCCTGGGTGATCGGGTGGCTGGCGAGGAACGCGACCCACACGCCGGCGACCATGAACGGGCCGAACGCGATCGCGGCCTTCCGGCCGCGGTGGGTGGCCGCCATGAGGACCACGCCGACCACGCCGCCGACCACGAAGGCCGCGAAGGTCCCGACCGCGAGGGCGGACCAGGACAGGTACGCCAGCGCCATGCCGAGGACCCCGGCCAGCTTGACGTCACCGAAGCCCAAGCCCTTCGGGTAGGCGAGCCAGATGGCCAGGTAGCCGAGCAGGGACGCGGCGCCGCCGAGCCCGGCACGGAGGAGCGCAGGCCAGTCCCCGCTCACCGCCGACGCCACGCTCAGCAGCGCGAGGACGACGGGGTAGGACGGCAGCACGATCGCGTCGGGCAGCCGGTGCGAGCGGCCGTCGATGAGGGCGAGCGCGACGCCGGCGGCGGCGAGGTAGAGGTAGGCCGGGGTGGACGGCAGCCGGCCGAGGTGGCGGAGCTGGAGCGCGGTCGCCACGAAGAGGACCGCGGTGCCGAGCTCCACCAGGGGGTAGTGGACGCTGATCCGCGTCGAGCAGTCCGCGCACCGCCCGCGGAGCAGGAGCCACCCGAGCACCGGGACGTTGTGCCGCCGGCGGATCGGGTGCTCGCACTCCGGGCACCGCGAAGCCGGCGAGACCAGGGACAGTCCCGCCGGCACGCGGTGCACGACGACGTTGAGGAACGAGCCGACCGCGAGGCCGAGCAGGGCGACAGCAGCGACGAGCACGGGCACAGCGGTCGAACCTCCTCGACTCCGGACGAGTCATGAATCTGCTCGGGATGTTTTGTCCAGCACACCCAGCGGGCTGCGCACAGCTCTCGCTGCGCACAACCCGTCAGGACAGGGAGGAGACCGATCAGGTGTTGGAGCAGGCAGCTGCGTAGGTGGTATTGGCACCTCCGAAGGCAGCCACGGACCCGCCGGCCGCGCTTGCGTAGCAGTACAGCTTCCCTGAGCCACCCGAGTTGGTAGCGGTGACGAGGTAGCCGGTGACCGACCCCTTGGTCGTTGGGTTCGGGTAGTAGGCCATCGTCGTACCGGCGCTCGCGTTGATGGTCTGCGCGCAGCCATTGGTCGTCACGCTCATGGTGGAGAAAGTAACGGCGGCCGTTGGGAAGACCGGGTAGCTCGAGTTGTCCGAGTTGCACTGCTCGAAGACGCTGACGGCGTTGCGGAGGTCGGAGTCGGCGGACTTGTCCTTGGCGCCCTTCTGGTAGTTCAGGTACACCGGGATCGCGATCGCGATGAGGATCCCGATGATCACGACGACCACCAGGAGCTCGATCAGGGTGAAGCCGGACTCACCGGCCGCGCGGCGTTCGCGGAGCTTGCTCAGACGCTGGTACATGGACCCTCCGGGGCTCGCGTGATGCGGGGTACCCGGTCCGGGTCTGTCCGCGGCCGCTCGTCGAGCGGCTCGGTGATCACATCGGCGCGGGCGGCGCGGACCTGAGAAGTCCACACCGCCCGCACGATCGATCGACCCACCAGCTCGTAGCTGACCAGGATCAGCTGGCGGCGCAGGCGTTGGCGTAGCCAGCGTTCGCTCCGGCGTAAGCCGCCACGGAGCCGCCGGTGAAGCTGGCGTAGCAGTAGACCTTTCCGGACCCGCCCGAGTTGGTGCTGGTGATCAGGTACGCCGTGTTTGACGCGGGAAGGTTGGTTCCGCCGGCACTCGGGTAGTACAGAAGGGTCGTACCACCGCTGACATTAAGAAGCTGGTTAGCGCAGGCTGCTGCCGCAGTCGGTGTCGCCACAGTCAGGGTGTAGTTCGTGATGGTCCCTGACGCAGGGCTCCTCACCGCACTGTTCGGGTAGAAGGAGTTGTCGCTGTTGCACTGCTCGAGGACGCTGACGGCGTTGCGGAGGTCGGAGTCGGC
>CAXSIB010000021.1:0-16390 GCA_964237095.1 uncultured Actinomycetales bacterium | reverse complement strand
TCTCCGCCCCGACCTGCGCGTGGAGCCCGGCGGTAGCCAGGTCGTCGAGCACCGAGCGGAGGACCACCCGCGGCGCGAACGGCCACGGCCGCCCGTCCACGGTCGGGTCGCAGTGCACGAGACCCAGTCCCGGCTTGACGAACGGGATCGGGATGAAGGTGCTCACGTCCGGGACGGCCATGACGTCGGGGTCGTGGGGCTGCTGCCCGAGGGAGCCGACCGCGAAGCCGGCGAAGCCCACCCCCTCGGCCTGCAGGGTGTCCGCGGCCGAGGCGGGCACGAGCTTCGCGCAGGGCTTGCCGGTCAGGTCCACGAACATCGCCAGGATGAACCGGGTGCCGGTGCGCGCCGCCAGCTCGGCCAGCGACAGCCCGGCGCCCGGCCCGGGTGCGGGCACCGCTGCCGCCGGTGCGCCGACGACGGGGCCCGTGAGGGTGGACTGGCTCATCGGCTGCTCCTCGGAGTCCACCCCGGGTGGGTGTCGTCCACTGAAGGTAGACAGTAGGTGTTACCGCCCGATGACGGAAGCGGGTCCCGCCGGTAACGCCGGCGCTGCATGCGGGCCGCTCGTGCGACCGCCGACCGCCGGCGACGTCAGGGCTGCGGGCCGCCGTGGGCCGTCACGGAGAGGAAGCGCGCGGGCAGGGCGACCAGCTCGACCGGGCCGTGCGGCCCCTGTCCGTCGAACTGGAGGGAGTCCCCCGGCCGCATCGCGTACCGGGCGTCGCCGTGGCCGTAGACCATCTCCCCGCTGAGCATGTGCAGGAACTCGGTGCCCGGGTGCTGGAACAGCGGGAAGACCTCGCTGGACTCGGTGAGCGTGACCAGCAGGGCCTCCTGGTCGTTCGCGGGGCCGCGGAGGTGCCCGAGCAGCTCGTAGTCGTGGCCCACCCGCACGCCCCGGCGGATGATCCGGGCGCCGTGGCCGGACTCGGTGAACACCGCCTCGCGGTCGTCGTCGACGCCGCGGAACAGCGCGGTCACCGGGACCGCGAGGCCGTCGGCGAGGCGGGACAGGGTGGCGAGGCTGCACGAGGTCTGGGCGTTCTCGATCTTCGACAGCATCGCCTTGCTCACCCCGACCCGGCGGGCGGCGTCGGCCACCGAGAGCCCGGCGACCCGGCGGTACTCCCGCACCCGCAGGGCGATCACCTGCTCGAGGCGCACCCGGCCGGCCGCGCCGGGGCCGCCGGACAGACCGGACGCGCCGGGCGCGGGGTCCGCCGCCGCGTCCGCCGCCGGGTCCGCCACCATCGCCCCGACGTTAGCGAGGGCGGTCGGCCCACGGGCGCAGGACACCGAGCCGGGCCGGCGCCGGGTCGCGCAGCACGGCGAGTGCCGCCGCGGAGATCTCGGCCGGCGTGTGCCACCGGGCCGGCCCCGGCGCCTCCGACGCCTCCGACGCTCCCGACGGCTCCGCCGGCTTCGACGCTCCCGGCGTCGGGCCGGCCCAGCCGAGCAGGAGCAGGCGGAGGTCCGCAGCGGGGGTGGCGGGATCGGCCAGCCGCCGCGCCAGGGCGGCGAGGACGGCCGCCGGGTCGTCGGCGGCCGGCGGTGCGGCGACCGCGCTGGTGAGCACCGCGACCAGCGGGCCGTCGACGGCGGCCCGCAGCGCCCGGAGCGCCGCGAGGCCCGCCAGGTCGGCGCGGCCGGGGTCGTCCGACCGGTCGGCCCCGTCGGCGGGGTCGGCAGGGACCGATCGGGTGAGGTCCGCGACCGCCGGGAGGTAGGCGAGGCACGCCCCGAACCGGTTCGGCCGGCCGGCTGCCGTCGACGCGGCGGCGAGCACGGCCGCCAGTGCGGCCGGGTCGTCGAGGTCCCCGAGCACGCCGGCCGCCGCCGGGGGCAGCGCCGCAAGCCGGTCCGCGGACCGGCCGAGGACGGTGACCTCCCGGCCGGCGGCGAGCAGCGCGTCGACCGCCGGCCGGAGGATCCCCGTGCCGCCGACGACGAGCACCCGGGACGTCACCGCGGCCCGGTCACCCGCGTCACCCACGGCGCCCGCGCCCGGGCGGTGCTGCTCACCGACCGGCGAAGGCGGGCAGGTACCGGGCCTGGGCCTCGATGAGGTCGTCGGTCAGCGCGGCCGCGGCGTCCGGGTCGGTGACCGCGCCGTCGGCGATCACCGCCTCCACCGCGAGGTCGCGGTCTCCGCGCAGGGCGGCCTCGACCGCGAGGTACACCGAGGACAGCCGCCGGTTGAGGATCGCGGTCAGCGGCGCCGACAGGTCGGGCACCAGGATCGGGCGGATCCCCCGGGCGGTGGCCACGCCGGGGATCTCCACCGCCGCGTCGGCGGGCAGCCCGGGCACGAGCCCGCGGTTGAGGACGTTGCAGGAGAACATCTCCCGCGAGTCCGACAGCACCGACCGCAGGATCGCGATCAGCTGCTCCTGCTCGCCGCCGGACCGCTCGAAGATCGTCTGGTCCAGCGGGGCGCGGCCCTCGGCCTGCTCGCGCATCGCGACGTAGCGGGCCTCGCCCCAGTCGAGGATCTCCGGGACGCTGAAGGCGTCCACCCCGAGGACCCGCCCGTGGTAGGCGCCGCCCGGGAAGCGCTCGGGGAAGAACTCGGTGACGTGGCGGTCCCCGGCGGCCGGGAACGCCCCGTACCGCTGGAAGACCTCCCACGAGAACGGGTGGTGCCACGTGCTGGCGCCCTCGTAGAAGATCGTACCGATCTCCTTCTCGTCCGGACCGGCGGCCAGCTCGCGGGCCAGGCGCTCGCGCACCGCCGGCCACGCGTCGACCCCGTCGAGGCGGAAGTCGTAGAGGAACGTCAGGTGGTTGATCCCGGCGTACAGGGTGGAGGTCCGCTCGAACGGCGCCTCGATGTACGCGGCCAGCTCCCGCTGGATGTGGTGGACGCCGTGGCAGAGCCCGACCACCTCGACGCCGGTCTGCGCGGTCATCGCCATGACGTTGGCCGTCATCGGGTTGCTGTAGTTGAAGAACAGGGCGTCCGGGGCGAGGTCGGCGACGTCGCGGGCGACCTGCACCAGCACCGGCACCGTCCGCAGCAGCCGCGAGATGCCGCCCGGCATGATCGAGTCCCCCACGGGCTGGAACACCCCGTGGCGCTGGCAGACGTCGTGGTCGGCCTGCCAGGCGGGGCGGCCGCCGATCCCGATGCACGTCACCACGAGGTCGGCCCCGGGCAGCATCGCGGTGCGCTCGACGTCCGAGCGCACGCTGATGGTCCCGGTCACGCCGCGGGCCTCGACCATGGCCTCGGCCAGGCGGTGGGCCACGGTCAGGGCGACCGCGTCGATGTCGACCAGGCGGATCTCCCACGCCCCGAGGTCCGGGGCGCCGATCAGGTCCGCGAGCAGGCCGCGGGTGAAGACCGCGCTCCCGGCCCCGATCAGCACCAGGACCCGGCGGTCGGGCCGCCCCGACGCCACGGGCCTCACCGGAGCCGCCACCGACGCCGTCACCGCGGCAACCGCTGGATCATCGTGTTGGAGAACACGTACCGGTAGCCGGCGCGGCGCACCGCCTCGTCGTTGACCGGGTCGTGGCCGTAGTGGGTGCCCTCGAGCCAGGCGAAGCAGGCCGAGTCCTGCCCGGTGACCGCGTCCATCCGCTGCTTGGGCCCGACGATCTCCCGCTGGACGTCCTCCTCGGTGCGGATCCAGCCGACGGACTCGTGGCTCGCGGTGTGCGGGGTCACGACGTGGTGGCGCGAGAGGTCGCGCACCTGGTCCCAGGTCATCGCGATCGGCCGCGCGCGGTCGAGGTCCTCCGGGACCAGCCCGATGCTGTGGGCCCGCGCGTAGGCCTCCTGCAGCGGCGCCGGGGTGTCCAGGAACCCCGTGCACACGAAGAACCAGCCGGTGAGGCCGAGCTCCTCGAGGATCGGCGCGGCGACCTCGGCGGAGTTCCGGTAGCCCTCGTAGAAGACCGGCAGGAAGCCCGGCCGCGGGAGGTGCCACCGGCCGGTCTCGTAGAAGCGGTCGAGGTCGGCGAGGGTCACCGCGGAGAACACCCGCGCGTACTCGGCCAGCTCGCGGCGCAGGGAGTCCGCGGCGGTCGCCGGGGTGTTGTGCCAGTTGACGACCCGGAGGAAGTGGCCGCGGTCGAAGGCGTCCCGGTGGGCCCGCAGGCTCTGCGCGACGTCGCGGTCCGGGACGGCCGGGCCGCCGGCCACCCGGGCCGGGTCCGGCGTCCCGGTCGGTGTCGGGTCGTCGTCGGGTGCCCCGACCGCGACGTGGCTGCGGGCGGCGTGGTGGGCGGCGGTCCGGGTCGTCACCTCGTGACCTCCGGGCCGGCGGGGGTCAGGTGCGCGTACGACATCGCCTGCAGCACGACGATCGAGGTCGCCAGGTCGGTGTCGCGGACCTGCGGGAACAGCGTCCCGGCCCAGCTCCCGGCGATCTCGGCGTACGCCGCGCCCTGGTCGAGCACGGCCGTCTCGTCCGTGGCGGGGAGCCGGCGGCCGGCCGCTCCCTCGTCGAACAGGGCCAGCACCATCGGGATGCCCTCTCGTTCGAAGCGCCGGTCCTGGGCGTCGCGCATCGCCTGGTGGGGGTCGACCGGACCGGTGGCGGCACAGCTGTCCATGCGGTGGTTCCTCTCCGTCGTCGTGCCGTGGGGGTGGGGGGGTGGGGGTGGGGACAGGAGGTGGGGGGCCGGCCCGCGGGCCGGGTGGGGTGGAGGCCGCCGCCGGCTCAGGCGGTGACGACCGCGACGCCGCGGGCCCGCAGGTCTGCGATCCTCGCCGCGTCGGCACCGGCGTCGGTCACCAGGGTGTGGACGCGGTCGACGTCGGCGAGGCGGGCCGGGCCGATGCGCCCGACCTTGCTGCCGTCGGCGAGGACGACGAGCCGCCGGGCCCGGGCGACGATCTCCCGGTCGGTGGCCGCCTCCCGGACGTGCGCCCCGGTCACCCCGGCGTCGGCGTCGATGCCGAACACCCCGGTGAACACCAGCTCGGGGCTCAGCTCGCGCAGGGCGGCGACGGTCAGGTGCCCGAGCAGCGACAGCTCCCCCGTGCGCAGCAGGCCGCCGAGGACGACGACGTCGATCCCGGGGAAGCGGGCGAGCGCACCGGCGACCGGGAGCGCGTTGGTGATCACGGTGAGCCCCGAGCGGCCGGCGAGGTGCGGCAGCATCGCCTCGGTCGTCGTCCCGCCCGTGACGAGGATCGTCGAGCCGTCCGGCACGAGGGTCGCGGCGAGGGCGCCGATCAGGTTCTTCTGGGCCTCGGCGTCCACCGACCGCACGATCGGGCTCGGCTCGAAGTCCGAGGTCAGCATCGCCCCCCCGTGCACCCGGGCGAGCAGTCCCTGCCCGTGCAGGTCGTTGAGGTCCCGGCGCACGGTGGACGGGCTCACCCCGAGCCGGACCGCGAGCTCGGACACCTGTCCCGTGCCGTGGATCCGGATCAGCTGCAGGAGCTCACGCCGCCGCTCGAGGAGCATCAGGCTCCTCCGACCCTCGGGGCACCCGGGCCCGCGACTCCCACGGTCAGTACCCCGACTCGCGGTCGACGAGATTGAGCAGCGGCCGGCCGGCCAGCAGGCGCTGGAGGTTGTCGGTGACCAGCTGCGCCACCCCGTGGGCGTACCCGGGGGCGAACCCCGCGACGTGCGGGGTCAGGAGGATGGCCGGGTCGTCCCAGAGCGGGTCGGTCGCGGGCAGCGGCTCGACGTCGAAGACGTCCAGCGCGGCGCCGGCGAGGCGGCCGGCGTGGACCGCGGCGACCAGCGCCGCGGTGTCCACGATCCCGCCCCGGCTGGCGTTGACCACGGTGGCGCCCGGCCGCAGCAGGGCGATCGCGGCGGAGTCGACGCAGCCCTGCGTCGCCGGGGTCGAGGGCAGCAGGACCACCACGTGGTCGGCCAGGGGCAGCACGTCCGGCAGCTGCTCGAGGGAGACCAGTCGCACCGGCCCGCCCGGCTCGGGCACCGCGGCGCCGACGCCGCCGTCACCCGCACCGCCCGCGGCCGGCGCGGCCACCCGGCGCCGGACCCCGATCACCTCGATGCCGAAGGCGCGCGCGAGGCGGGCGACCTCCCGGCCGATCCGGCCGTACCCGACGACGACCATGGTCGAGCCGGGCAGCGCGAGCGGGGTGAACGCGCGCAGCCGCTCGGCGGCCGGCGCCCAGTCGTGCGCGGCGCGGGCGGCCAGCAGGGCGGGTACCCGGTGCGCGAGCGCGAGCACCGACATCAGCACGTACTCCGCCATCGGCACGCCGGCGATCCCGCCGAGGCTGGCGATCGGGACGCCGCTGCGCCAGAGCGGGGTGCCGGCGACGTGGTCGACGCCCGAGGTGTCCAGCTGGACGAGTCGGAGGCGGGGGGCGAGGGCGGGGTCGGGCAGCGCCGTCGCGGTGTGCAGGACGTCCACCCGGCGCCACAGCTCCGCGGGCACGTCGTCCGCCGTGGCCGCGGTCACCTGGTGCACGGTCACCCCCGGCACCGCCGCGCGGATCGCGGCGAGCCAGGCGTCGTCGAAGGACAGGGTGGACAGGTAGGTGAGCGTCACCGGATGCCGGACCTCGCCAGCCCCTGGACGAAGTACCGCTGGAACGCGAGGAAGAGCGCGATCATGGGCAGGCAGGAGATGAGCGCCAGCGCCATGATCGCCGGGTAGTTGTTGGTGAACTGGCCCTGGAGGAACTGCAGGCCGACCGGCAGCGTGTAGAGGGCGTTGTCCTGCAGCGCGATCAGCGGCCAGAGGAAGTCGTTCCACTGGGACATGAACGTCAGCAGGGCGAGCACCGCGAGCAGCGGCTTGCACAGCGGCAGCACGATCGACACGAACGTGCGCAGCCGGCCCGCCCCGTCGACCCGCGCGGCCTCCAGCAGCTCGTCCGGGATCGCCAGCATGAACTGCCGGGACAGGAAGATCCCGAACGCGGCCGCGGCCCCCGGGATGATGACCGCCCAGAACGTCCCGAACAGGTCCAGCTTCAGCACGATCCGGAACTGCGACACGATGATCGCCTGGACCGGGATCATCATCGTCCCGAGCAGGAGCAGGAACAGCGGGGTCTTGAACGGGAAGTTGAGCTTCGCGAACGCGTACCCGGCCAGGACGTTCAGGATCACGGTCAGGACGGTCGCCAGCGACGACACGACGACGGAGTTCTGGAACCAGGTCCACACCGGCTCGTTGTCGAGGATGAACCGGTAGCTCCCGAACGTCGGGGTCGACGGCCACAGGTGCAGGGCCTGGCTGAAGACGTCGTCGTGGGGGCTGATCGAGGTGATGACCATCTGGTAGAGCGGCGCGATGAACACGAGCCCGGCGAGCACCGCGACGACGGTCCGCGCGATGCGGCCGCGCCGGCCGCGCCGCCGCCGGGCGGCCTGGTTCGAGACACCGCGGGAGACGCCCTCGGGGGCGCTGACCGCGCTCATCCGGCGAGGTCCCGCGAACGGTTGGCGCGCCACTGGATCGCGGTGAACACCAGGGTGAGGAGGAAGATGACGACCCCGATCGCCGCGGCGTACCCCTGCTGGCGGGCGGGCCCGAACCCGAGCTTGTACGCCAGGGTCCCGAGCACCTCGGTGGACTCCCCGGGACCGCCGTTGGTCATGATGTAGACGGTGTCGAAGATCTGGAAGGCGTAGATGACGTTCATGATGAGCAGGAAGAACGTCGACGGCCCGACCAGGGGGACGGTGATCGCGCGGAACTGCTGCCAGCCGCTCGCGCCCTCCACCCGGGCGGACTCGTACAGCTCGGGGGAGATGCCCTGCAGGCCGGCCAGGTAGATGATCATGTCGAAGCCGATCCGGATCCACAGCGTGACGAGCACGATCGACAGCAGCGCCGGCGGCCCCTCGGACTGCCAGTGCACACTGCCGACCCCGAGCCGGTTGAGGATCTTGTTGACGGTCCCGATGTTCTCGTCGAACAACAGGTTCCCGACCAGGCCGGTGGCCACGCCGGAGATGACCAGCGGCAGGTAGATCATCGTCCGCCACACCACCCGGCCGGGCAGCACCGAGTTCATCAGCACGGCCAGACCGAGCCCGAGGGCCATGCCCACCGGGACGGTCAGCACGGTGAAGACCGCGGTGTTGACCAGCGACCGCCAGAAGACGGAGTCGTCGACCATCGTGCGGTAGTTGGCCAGTCCGACCCAGGTGGTGTCGCCGAAGCCGGCGTAGGAGTAGAAGCTCAGGACGAACGCGAGCACCAGCGGCAGGACCAGGAAGATCGCGACCAGCGCGAGGTTCGGCCCGGCGAAGAACAGCGCCGCGATGGAGTCGCGCCAGCCCGCGGCCCGCCGGGACCGGCCCCGCGGCATGGTCGCCGGGCCGGCCATCACGGGGTTCGGGCCGAGTGCGGTGTCGGTCACCCGACCGTCCTCTCTCCTGCTCTCCGGTTCACGGCGGGACGGGTCACGGCGCGGCGATGGCCTTCGTGATGAGCCCGTCCATCGACGACAGGGCGCCCTTGGGGTCCGCGCCGCTGATGAACACCGACTCGAGGCCGTTGGCGAGGATCGTGTTGATCTGCCCGAACGCGGGGATGGTGACCTCCGCCACCTGGGCGGCCGTCAGCGTCGTCGCCTGCTGGACGAAGGTCTTCATGAGCGGCTTGGAGACCGCGAACGGGATGTCCGCGTTCGTCAGCGAGCCCAGCGTCGGCAGCTCGTTGGTGAGCGCGCAGAAGGCCTCCATCTGCGGGGCGGACGCGAGGAACTTGAGGAACTTCGCGGCGGCCTCCGGGTTCTTGCCGTCCTTCGCGGCGACGACGGCGTTGCCGCCGAGGTCCGAGGACGCGGTCTTCCCCTTGGGCTGCGGCATCACCGCCCAGTCGAACTTGACGCCGCCGGCGATCTCGGAGACGAGGAAGTCCCCGATGAAGGCCATGCCGACGGTGCCCGCGATGAACGCGGTGTCGGTGTAGGTCGTGCTCTTGACCGACGTGTTCTTCGGGACCCAGCCCTGGGTGAAGAAGTCCTTGGTGTAGTCCAGCGCGGCCAGGCCCGCGGCCGAGTCCATCGCCCCGGTCTTCAGCGAGCTGTCGAGCATCGAGCCGCCGGCCTCGTAGAGCCAGGTCAGCCAGCGGTAGGCGCCGGCCTGCTGCCAGTCGTAGGCGAACGCGTAGCGGTTCTTCGCGGTGATGGTCTTCTTGAGCTTCGCGGCGTTGGTCGCGAACTCCTCCCACGTCCAGGCGTCGGCGATGTCCGTGGGGAGGTTGGTGATCCCGGCGGCCTTCATCACGTCCGTGCGGTAGGCGATCGCGGTGGTGTCGGTCTGGTGGGGCACGCCGTAGGGCTTGCCCTGGTAGCTGACCGCGGACCAGAAGGCGGGGATGAACGCCTTCACCTCGGCGGCGGAGAACGTCGAGGACAGGTCGTAGAGGACGTCCTTCGAGCTGTACAGGCCGATGTCGATGTAGGAGACGCGGAACAGGTCCGGCGGGCTCCCGGCCTGCAGGCGGGCGTCGATGGTGGTCGCCACGCTCGTGTACGGCACGGCCTTCTGCGTCACGGTGATGTCCGGGTTGGCCGCGTGGAAGGCGTCGATGACCTTCTGGAAGCCGATGCGCTCGGGGTCGGTCTTCAGGCTCGACCAGTTGAGGAACTCCAGCTGGATCTGCGAGGACCCGCCCCCGCCCGAGCCCGAGGTCGACGTGGCGGCGGAGCTCGCGCCCGCGGACGTGCTGGGGGCCGTGCCCGTGTCGGTGCCGGAGCTCGACTTGGACAGGCCGTTGCACCCGGCCACGCCGAGGACGGCGGCGCCGGAAGCGGCGCCGGTGAGCAGAGTGCGGCGGGATACGGCCATCGCCAGGTCCTCTCGAGGTGACCGACGTCGACACCGCTGGTGCCGGTCCGTCGGGACGTGGGGTCTGTCTAGCGGGAATGCGCGGTTTCGAGCAACGATCTGCACGTAACGACTCTGTTGCGTGCTCGATCGCGCTCGTTTCGGTTGCCCATCGGCCGTCCGGTCCCTACGGTGAGCGACGCGCGGCGGACACGGCACACGCGCAACACGATGACACGGGGAGCCAAGGTGACCGGGACCGGGGACACGGCAGGGGCGGTGACGCGGGCGGAGATCGCCAGCCAGCCCGCGCTCTGGGCCCGCGCGGCGGCGCTGACGGCGGCGGCGACCGCGGTCCTGCCCGGACCGGGCACCCCGGTGGTCGTGGTCGGCTGCGGCACCTCCTACTACATCGGCGACAGCTACGCCCAGCTGCGGAACCGGGCCGGGATCGGCCCGACCCGCGCCGGCATCCCCGCCGAGATGACCGGGGTCGACCCGGGCGAGACCGTGCTGCTGCTGTCGCGGTCGGGGACCACCGGCGACGTGCTCGACGTCGCGCGCAGCGTCGCCGCCACCCACCCCACCGTCGCCCTCGTCGGGACCCCGGGCAGCCCGATCGACCTCGCGGCCGGGCAGCACCTCCTGCTGGACTGGGCCGACGAGCGGTCCGTCGTCCAGACCCGGTTCGCGACGACCGCGCTGACCGTCCTGCGCGCGTCGCTCGGCCAGGACCTGTCCGCGCTGCCCGCCCAGGCGCAGGAGGCCCTGGACGCGCCGCTGCCGGCCGCCGGCCTGACCCACCTGGTCTTCCTCGGCCACGGGTGGACCCTCGGCCTGGCCCACGAGGCGGCGCTGAAGTGCCGGGAGGCCGCCGGGGCGTGGACCGAGGCCTACCCGGTCGCGGAGTACGAGCACGGGCCGATCTCCTGCGCCGGCCCGGCGAGCCTGGTCTTCTCCTTCAGCCCGGTCCCCGACGCCACCGCCGCGTCGATCCGGGCCACCGGCGCCACCCTGGAGGTGGCGCGCCTCGACCCGCAGGCCGAGCTGGTCCGCTTCCACCGCCAGGCCGTCGCGATGGCCGACCGCGCCGGGCGGGACGCCGACCACCCGCCGTTCCTCAACCGGTCCGTCTTCGATCTCGGAGGCACAGCCGATCCCGGGGGCATGCCCAGCTGAGCTGATCCGGCGGCGCCCTCAGCCGCCGACCCGGTCGCGCACCCACACCGTCCCGCCGGCGAAACAGCGTTCGTCGAGCAGCTCGAGGGGGACCCGGACGCCGGCGGGCAGGAACGAGGTCCCCGCCGACCAGGACGGGGGTGAGGAAGAGCTGGACCTCGTCGACGAGGTCCGCCCGCACGGCGTGCGCGGCGAGGCCGTTGCCACCGACGGAGAGGTCCCGCGCCGATGCGCCCGTACCGCTGGGTGCCGATCGGGCGCGCCATGTCGTTGGCGAAGCGGTGCACCTCCTCGTCCGGAGCGGCCCACGCGAAGGAGCCGTCCACGTCCACGAGGTACCCGTCGAGCGACGTGATCCCCCGACCACACGAGCCGGCCCATGTCCGTCCTCTCCGCGCGCCGGCGACGTCGACCCGACTCCTACACCACGTGCAGCGCGGTGCACACGACGCAGCCGTAGACCACGCTCTGGTCGCGGCGGACCCGCCGCCAGCGGTGGCCGACCGTCTGACAGTCCCCCGGCGCCCCGGCCTGCGCCGCCGGCAGCGCCGATCGGCAGCGCGGGCAGCGGAACGTGCCGTCGGCGGCGGCCCACAGGTCGCCGTGCGGGTTGGGGCAGCCGGCACGGTGCATGTCGGCAGTGTGGCACGGTGGTCGAACGCGTGTTCGAGTCCGACACCGGGCGGACGGGTCGGGCCACCCGGCCGTCCGACGTGCGCGGGGTGACCGGCGCGGGTTCACTGGAGGGGCTGACTGGAAGAGGCGCCGACCGGGTGTCGGACCGAGGTCGACGGGACCGCCGATGGGGCCGTCGCGCGCGGGTCCGCGTCCGCCGCGGCCGACGCCACCGTGCGGGCCGCCCCGTACGGCCGCCTCCGTGACGACAGGAGAGACATGTCCGTGACCAGCGAGATCAACATCGCCGCCACCAAGCACCTCGGCGAGCTCGTCAACAGCGGCGAGCTGGGCCGGCTGGACGAGGTCTTCGCCGCCGACGTCGTGGACCACGACCCGGCGCCCGACCAGGGCCCCGGCCCGGCGGGCTTCACGGCGTTCTTCACCTCCCTGACGGCCGCGTTCCCCGACGCCCACATCGACGTCGAGACCATGCTCGCCGACGACGACAACGTGGCTTTCGCGTACACCCTCACCGGCACGCAGCAGGGCGACTTCGAGGGCGTGCCGGCCACCGGGAAGACGATCAGCGTGCGTGGGCTGCAGATCAGCCGGTTCCGCGACGGCATGATCGTCGAGCGCTGGGGCAGCAGCGACCAGCTCGGGATCCTGCAGCAGCTGGGCGCGACGGTCTCCGCCCCGTCCTGACCGCACGGTCCGGTCCGGTCCGGTCCGAGACCCACACGACTTCTCCACCCACACCGAACACGGCGTCCGAGGACGCCGCACGAGAGGACGCCATGCGCGCACTGGTCTACAACGGCCCGAAGGACGTCGCCGTCGAGAACGTCCCCGACGCGGTGATCGTCGACCCGAACGACGCGGTCGTGCGCATCACGTCGACGAACATCTGCGGGTCGGACCTGCACATGTACGAGGGCCGCACGAGTGTCGAGGTCGGCAAGACCCTCGGCCACGAGAACATGGGGATCGTCGAGGAGGTCGGGCCCGGGGTCAGCCGCCTGAAGAAGGGCGACCGCGTGGTCCTGCCGTTCAACATCGGCTGCGGGCACTGCCGGAACTGCCAGGACGGGCACACCGCGTTCTGCACCGAGGTCAACCCGGGCGTCGCCGGCGGGGCCTACGGCTACGCCGACATGGGCCCGTACGAGGGCGGGCAGGCCGAGGCGCTGCGGGTGCCGTGGGCGGACTGGAACGCGCTGCGCCTGCCTCAGGGGACCGAGCACGAGCTGGACTTCACGATGCTGTCGGACATCCTGCCCACCGGCTGGCACGGCACCCGGCTGGCCGGGATGCGGGCCGGGGACTCCGTCGTCGTCATGGGCGCGGGCCCGGTCGGGCTCATGGCGGCGCTGTCCGCGATGGTCCAGGGCGCCTCGCAGGTGTTCGTCGTCGACCAGAAGGCCGACCGCCTGAAGCTGGCCGAGGAGATCGGGGCGACCCCCGTGGACTTCTCCGAGGTCACCCCGGTGGACGCGATCATGGAGGCCACGAAGGGCCGCGGCGTCGACCGCGGCGTCGAGGCCGTCGGCATGCAGGCCCACGACCCGTCGGGTGCGGAGCAGCCCGACGAGACCCTCGACACCCTCGTCAAGGTCGTCCGCGCCACGGGCGGCATCGGGGTCGTCGGGCTGTTCCTGCAGGAGGACCCGGGCGGGGTCGACACGCTGCACCAGGCCGGCAACGCGGTCTTCCCGTTCGGCCCGTTCTTCACCAAGGGCCAGACGATCGGGACCGGGCAGGCCAACGTGAAGGCGTACAACCGCCAGCTGCGGGACCTGATCATCCACGACCGGATCAAGCCGAGCTGGATCGTCTCCCAGGAGCTCGACCTGGAGCAGGCCGCCGAGGGCTACTCGAACTTCGACCAGCGCCTCGACGGGTGGACGAAGGTCGTGC
Source organism: uncultured Actinomycetales bacterium (assembly GCA_964237095.1). Taxonomy (GTDB): domain Bacteria; phylum Actinomycetota; class Actinomycetes; order CAXTBU01; family CAXTBU01; genus CAXSIB01. The sequence continues at coordinate 2,945 of CAXSIB010000021.1, read as the reverse complement.
TGCACCCCTCCCGCTGACCCGCGGGCGACACGAGGAGAGGGCGGCGCCGGGGTGTACCCGGGCCGCCCTCTCCGCGTCGACGCCGTCGAGAGGCGCCTGGCGGTCAGTGCCAGGTGCTGCCCGACCACCGGGCACCCGACCAGCGGGCGGAGTCCCAGTAGGCGCCGGACCACCGTGCGCCCGACCAGCGGGCGGAGTCCCAGCCCGCACCGGACCACCGGGCGGAGTCCCAGGCGGCATCGGACCAGCGGGCCGAGGCCCAGCCGGTCGAGGACCACGTCGAGCCGGTCCAGGTCGCGCCGTTCCACGACCCGCCCGACCACGCGGTCCCGGCGCGTGAGGCCGCGTCCCAGCTGGCACCGACGAACGGCTGCCCCTGGATGTCGACCTCACCGCTGAGCACCGCGCCGTTGTCGGGGTCGGTGAGGTCACTGCCGCCGCGGGCGCCCTCGAGGGTGCCGCTGCCGGTGGACACCGGTGCGGTCTGGACCGCGGAGCTCAGTGACGCGAAGCCGATCCGGCCGGTGCGGACCGCGTTCAACGCCGCGGGCAGGTTGATCTCCCCGGCGCCCTGCGAGGTCACGGGAGCTCCGAGGACCGGGGTGGCGGTGCCGGTGAGGGCGGCTTTCACCTGGTCCGGGGTGATGGCCGGATCGGCCTGCTCGAGCAGGGCCGCCGCGCCGGACACGACGGCGGCGGCCTGGGAGGTGCCGCTGCCGCGGAAGAGCCGGCCGGTGGAGTCCCCGGACACGAGACCCTCGGGGTGGTTGACGTCGACGAAGGAGCCCGGGTCGCGCAGGGACGTGATCGACGTCCCCGGGGCGAGCAGGTCCACGTGGCGGGCCGCGGTGCCGCTGCTGCTGAACGAGGCGACCTCCGGCAGCTGCCAGTTGGCGATCGTCAGGTCGGGGTCCGACGCGCCGACCGCGATGACGTACGGGTCCATCGCCGGGTCGGTGAGCCGGCCCGCGGTCAGGCCCTCGTTGCCGCCGGACACGACGACGACCAGGCCGTGCTTCCAGGCGTTCTCCGCCGCGGCGGCGAGGGGGTCGACCTGGTAGGGCTGCAGGGAGTCCGTGCCGAAGGACAGGTTCACCACCCGCACGTTCATGCCGTTGTCGTGCGCGTGCTGGCTCACCCAGTCCAGCCCGGCGATGACCTGGCTGACATCGGTGCTCCCGGTGGCGTCGGCGAGCTTCAGCGCCAGCAGGGTCGCACCCGGTGCGACCCCGAGCTCGTCGGACGGGCTCGTGCCGACCGGCTGGCCCGTCTTGTCCACCTTGGTGGCGTCGTCGGCGGCGATGATCCCCGCGAGGTGGGTGCCGTGGCCGAAGGTGTCCATTCCCGTCAGGGCAGCGCTGTTGGTCTCCAGTGACAGGTCGGGGCCGCGGACCACCTTGCCGGCGCCGTCCAGCCCGGGCACGGCGGCCACCCCGGAGTCCAGCAGCGCGACCGTGACCCCCTGGCCGGTGATCGCCCTGCCGGCCCTGTCCTGCTGCGCCCAGGCCGACCGGGCGCCGATCGCGGTCGTCACGGTGTACAGGGAGCCCGGGTCCTTCTTGGCCTCGTAGGCGCCGTTGGTGTCCTTCGAGACCTTGTCGGCCTTGATGCTCCCCCAGAGGTCCTCGAGCACCTTGACCGTGGACTTCGGCGAGGGCGGCGGGGCGGGCGGTGTCGCGGTGCTGCCGGCGTAGGCCGCGCCGGCCAGGACCGTCGGGACGGCCACGATCCCGACCGCGGCGGCGGTGAGGAGCCGGTGCCGGTTGCCCCACCGGATGGAACGTGCTGTCACTGCTGACTCCTGTCGCTGTCGCCGCCGCGGCCGTGGCCCCGCCGACGCAGTGCCCGCCGTGCCCCCCGAACCGGGAGCTGCTGACGCACCGTTGATCAAATACCGCGGCTTGCGACCGGGCGTGAACAGAGAGTGACAGACGCGGTGGCCGTTCTGACCCGGTCGTGCCCCGTTGTGGACAGGATCCCGACACCCGGGGCCACTGTCTGTGCCCGACCTGTGCAGACCGGGTCAGGCCGGGGCGGTGGTCGGGTGGTCGCGGGCCCGAGGCTCGTGGATGCGGCGGAGCCGGAAGACGATCTCCCACTCGACCCGCCGGCCGTCGTCCCACGCGACCGCCACCATCCCGCGGATCGGGCCCGGGTGGTGGATCGGCACCGTCAGCCGGCGGCCGGTGACGAGGTTCCAGTACAGGACCGTGCCGGCCGGCGCCGCCACGACCGTCCCGGTCGTCTTGGCCGCGTGCAGCCCGACGACGTCCTCGGTGTCGAGCATCACCACCCGCGTCCCCGGGGCGAAGGTCAGCGCCACGCGCGCACGCTAGGAGCGACCCGGCTCCGCCGCCACTCCGGGACCGCGCCGGAGGACGATCACCAGTGTCCGCACAGGCCCACGGCGCGTCGCGGTGGCCCCGACTGGACTCGAACCAGCGACACGCGGTTTAGGAAACCACTGCTCTATCCACTGAGCTACGGGGCCGCGGCAGCTCGGGGGCGGCGGCCGGCCGGCCTGGTGAGGGCACGGGCACGACCGGACGCGTCGGGCTTCCGTCGCCGAGATTACCGGACGCCCCGCGCCGGCCACCGACTCAGCGGGCGACGCGGACGATGTCGATCGCCAGCAGGACGACCCCGAGCAGGGCGATCGCGAAGCCGTTGAGCATCGTCTGGCGGAACTTCCGGTCGGCGCGGTGCGGCCGTGCGAACAACGCGACGCCGATCCCGGCGACCACCATCAGGCCGGCGAGGACGAACAGGGCCAGCACGGGGCCGACGCTACGGGCTCAGCCGCGCGGCGCCCACACGGGCACGGCGGTGATCGCGGCCGAGAGGCCGCGGACCACGACGACGCCGGGTCGGGCCGTCGGACGGACCGGGCCGTCGGCGATCGGGGTGCGGCGGCGCGAGCGGGCCCGCTCGGCGGCGGTGGCGCC
>CAXSIB010000020.1:0-16420 GCA_964237095.1 uncultured Actinomycetales bacterium | reverse complement strand
ACGGGCGATGTCGACGGTGACGCCGGTCGGAAGCTCAGGGGTGCCCTGGGCGAGCACTGGGTTGCCCAGGTTGATCGAGGCCCGCAACGTCCCCGTCGGGACCAGGTCGCGGGTGATGTCCACGTCTCGATACTGTCAGTCGGCGTCAGGACTCTGGCCCGTATCCGCCCCAGCCGCCACCCCGACCCGGTGTCGGTCGTCACCAGCTGGTCGACCCACCACCGAACCCGTCACCACCACCGAGCCGGTGAAGTCCCGCCGTCACGACGGGTCCGGCGTTGAGGTGTGGGGGTCGCCGAGACGGGCGTGCGGTGCCGGAACGCCCGAGCCCGGCGGCGGCCGGGATCACCGAGCATCCGATGCGGTCGACGGGCCGATGAGGTCGGCGCGGAGACGGTCGAACGTGGTCGGGCCGGCAGGGCGGGCGAGCAACGCACGCACCCGGCGGGCGCACTCGGTCAGGCTGGTGGTCTCGGTGTCGAACTCCAGGTCGTAGCGCCCGTGGGCGTGGACCGCCGCGAGCTGGGCAGCCGCCTGACCGGAGGCCCGGTCACCGCGGCCCGCCTCTCGGCGGTCCAGCTCGGGGGGTCTAGCTCATCTGGCCGTGATGGTCGTCTACGGCGCGGGCGGTCTGGTCGTCTCCGCCGGCCAGAGCGCCCTGCTGTCGGTCATGCTCCCCGAGGAGCTCCTCGGGGAGGCCAACAGCGCCTTCACCCTGACCCGCAACGGACTCCGGCTCGTGACCCCCCTCGCCGGGGCCGGGTTGTTCGCGTTCGCCGGGGCCCGGGCCGTCATGCTCGTCGACCTCGCCACCTTCCTGATCGCCGCGGTCCTGCTGTGCCTGCTCAGGATCGACGAGCCCCGCCCCACGGCGGTGGCCGGGCGCTGGGGCACCGAGGTCCGGGCCGGGTTCGACTTCGTCCGCGCGACCGCGGTCCTGCGCCAGCTGATCGTCGCCTGCGCCGCGGGCTGGTCGGTGATCGGGATCGCCGAGGTCGTCGTCTACCCGGTGGTGTCCTCGCTGCACCGCCCGGTCGCGTTCCTCGGGATCCTCGTGTCCATCCAGGGCCTCGGCGCCGTCGCCGGCGCCCCGCTCGCACCATGGGCGATGCGCCGCCTCGGCGAGGGCCGGGTCACCGCGATCGGGCTGCTCGTGTGCGCGGCCGGTGTCGCCGCCTGGGCCGTCCCCCGGCTGGCGGTCGTGGCCCCGGCCGCGGCGGTGTTCGGGGCCGGGATGACCTGGCTGGCCATCGGGACCAACACCCTCATCCAGCGGCGCACTCCGACGGACCTCGTCGGTCGGGTCGACTCTTTCGCCGAGCTGGCCGTGTCCGCGCCCAATGTCGCCTTCATCGCCCTCGGGTCCCTGCTGGTGTCCCTCGTGGACTACCGGCTCCTCCTCGCCGCCATGGCGGTCGTCATGGCCGCCGGCGGCACCTGGCTCGTCACCCGCCGCGAGCAACGCCGCGCACCCGCCGCCGCGGGTCGACTCGGGGCAGAACCCGGGGCCGCCGACCAGGACGGCGCCGTCGAGGCCGCCCTCGCCGGGGCCCCCGACGGCCCCCACATTGCGGCTTCCCGTGAACCGGCGACCTGAGCGGCACCGCCACAGCCGACCTCCGCCCAGCCCTCGCTACCGGTATGTGTCGACATCACCCGGACGCCACCGGCGCCTGTTATGCATGACCACGCTTCGCCACCAATGGGTGAATTCTTCAGTGGATCTGGGTACTGCTCTGGTTGGCTTGGTCGATGACCGCCCCACGTCCTGGTGACAGCCACCCGCCCCGTCTCTCGTGCGCCACGGTGGTGGGTGTCACCGAACACGCCTGCCGGGTGTGGACGGGAGCGGAGGTCACCTCGTTGCGTTTCGCACCCCAGTTCCCGTCTCCCCGCGCCGAGCGGGTGTCACCCGGGCACCTGGTGGCGGTCGCCACCGCCCCCGACGGGGAGGGTGTCGTCCTGTGGCGGTGGTACGACGCGGTCGTGCTGGGCACTGAGGAGGCCGGGGTGGTCCGGCTCTGGGAACCCGCGCACGGCGAGGTCCTGGCCCAGCCGCGACCGTCCCATCGGCGGCAGGACCCCGGAACCCGCGCGTACGCCTCTGCCGGGCTCCCGGGCGCCGACTGGTGGGTCGCCGGCCCCGTCACGGCCCGACCAGAAGACGCCGACGTCGAACTCGGCGAGGTCGACCGGCTGTACACCGACAACGAGCGGTGGGCCTCCGCTCTCACTCCCGGCGACTGACCCAGGACGACGACCCGATGCCCGCGCCAGCCATCGCCGTCGGCGTCACCCCACCGGCTGGCGAAGGGCGACCGGCACCAATCGCGCGGGTAACGGCGGACACGCCGACGGACCACAACAGTCCCTCCGCCTGTCATGGATCCCCACACTTATCCACCACAGGTGGGGCGGTCCCCCAGTTGACGGCTGAGCCCGACTCGGGTGTGTCAGGTTGTCTGTGTAAGTGACCGTGGCTGCCGGAGCTCCACGCCAGGGCCGGGACGGGTGGCGGTGAGCAGGGTGCGTGCCGCGGGGGTGTGTTGGTAGTGGACGGATCGGCCCTGTCGGGTTCTGGTCAGCAGTCCTGCGTCGGTGAGGACGTGGAGGTGGTGGGAGACCGTCGCCGTGGACAGTCCGACGACGGCCGAGACCTCGGTGGTGGAGCGGGCCCGGTCCAGAGCGCGGAGGACGGCGAGGCGCCCCCGGCCGAGCAACGCGTCGCCGGCGCCGGTGGCGGTGGCGGCAGTGGCGGCGGTGGGGAGGTCGTGGGTCCCGGTGGCGGGGTAGGCGAGCATCGCGCCGGCCGGGCCGTGCAGCTGGGTGGCGAGCCGCGGCAGGGCGAGCACCGAGGGGACGAGGACCACGTCGGTGTCCCGCAGCTGGAGGTCCTCCTCGTAGGGCTTGTCGATCTCGACCCCGGACCCGGTCCAGCGCATCACCGGGTCCAACCCGTCGAGAAGTTCCCCGACCCCGCCGCAGGCGAGGAGGCTGCCGCGGTGGTGGATGTCGGCGGTGACCCCCGCGGCGATCCGCGCCGAGGCGTCGGCCAGGACCACCCGGTTGAACTTCGCGAGCCCCGCCGCGGCGACCCGGCGGAGTCGCCCGGTGTCGGTGAGGTCGCGGATCTCCCTCGGCAGCGGCCGGGTCGTGGTGCTGAGGAAATCGACCTCCGCGTGCACCCAGCCGGCGCCGGTCTCCCGGACCTGGTCGAGCTGGTCGGCGAACACGTGAGCGCCCCGGCCCGGTACCGGGGTCAGGAAGTCGGGCATGTACGCCCCGGCTGCGCTGCCTCGGGCGAGCACGGCCACCACCGCGACATCGCGGTCGCGGAGGGCGAACCGGGCCGCCGGCCCGGGATCGCCGTGCACCGGGTGGCGGAACCCGGCTGCGGTCACCCCCAGCCAGGCGGCGGTCTCGTAGGCCGGGGAGGAGGCGAACCGGACCCGGGCCGTGCTCGCGGTGTCGAACTGCACCCGGATCACCGGGTGAGCCTAGGAGCCGGCGGACACCAGCCCCCGGGATGGTCCTCCGGGTCAGCTGATCGGCGGCGGGGTGGTCGTGACGGAGTCGTCAAACAGGTCGGTGGAGTAGGGCAGCGTGCTCTGCGTCGTCTGGGAACTGCTCGTCAGCTGTCCCCACAGCTGGTTCCACGCCTGGGTCGGGGTCAGGTCACCGTTGGAGCCGCTGTCCTCGGTGTTGGCCCGGTTCTCCGTCAGCGGGCCGGCGAAGGTGAGCTTCGGGCCGCTGTTCGAGGTGATCCCCACGAGGTCGATGGCCTCCCACTGCTGGGGCATGTCGCTGTTGTAGATCTGCGGCAGGACGCTGATGCGGCCCGGGTCGAGCCCGCCGGACACCGCGTAGTAGTCGGCCTGGCTCCAGCCGCCCTCACACGACTGGCTGGACCCGGTGGTGTAGGTCTCGGGGCAGCCGCTGGCCGCGCCGTGGTTGACGAAGTCGGCGGTGGTGGCCTTGAGGAACGCGGTGATCCAGGCCTTCGTGTCGGCCACGTTGCCGTCCCCGCCCCAGTCCTCGACGTCCATCCCCCCGGCGACGGTGACCCCGGCGTCGTGGGCCTTCGCGTAGGCCAGGACCGGGGCCACCACGTTCGTGGCCCAGTCGGTACCCGCGGCGGTCGCGTCGGTGCCGATCCAGCCGTTGTCGTTGTTCGGGCTGATCACCAGCTCCAGCGGGGCGGTTGCGTCGCCCGCGCGCCAGCCGTCGATGTAGGCCTCGGCGTGGGACACGATCCGCGGGTCGGTGACACCGTTGCCGGTGCCCCCCGTCTCACTCGCCCCCTGGTCCGGCGGCGGGGCCTGGTGGCCGTAGGACAGCAGGATGAAGCTCGGGTCGGGCGAGGACTGCTTCGCGTCGTAGGTGCCCTCGGCCTCCGCGGTGGCGGAGTCGTCGCTGTTCGCGGTCCGGTTGCGGACGTAGTGGCTGTTGGTGGTCGGCGGCTTCGAGGTGACCGGCGGCGGCCCGGTCGGAGCGGTCGGCTTCACCGCGGCCGAGGGCGCCGACGTGGCCCCGGTCCCGGCGGAGTTGGTGGCCTTCACCGTGAACGTGTAGCTGGTGCCGTTCGTCAAGCCGGTGACCGTCGCCGACGTGGTCGTCGACGACGCGTGCGCCCCGCCCGGGGCGGCGGTCACGGTGTAGCCGGTGATCGCTGCGCCGCCGTTGGAGGCGGGCGCCGTCCACGTCACCGACGCCTTCGCGTCGCCGGCGGTGGCCTTCACCGCGGTCGGTGCGCCTGGTGCGGTCGGCGCGGGTCCAGCCGGCTTCACCGCGGCCGAGGCTGTCGACGGGGCCCCGGTGCCGGCGGAGTTGGTGGCCTTCACCGTGAAGGTGTAGCTGGTGCCGTTGGTGAGCCCGGTGACCGTCGCCGACGGGGTCTTCGACGTGGTGTGGGCGCCGCCCGGCGCAGCGGTCACGGTGTACCCGGTGATCGCGGCACCCCCGTCGGAGGCCGGCGCCGTCCACGTCACCGACGCCTTCGCGTCACCGGGCGTCGCCTTGACCCCGGTCGGTGCGCCCGGGACCTTGATCCCGGGCGCGCAGTCGGGGACCCCGGCCAGGTGTGCGGCTCCGGTGAGGTAGACGTTGGTCACGAAGCCGGAGACCGAGGGCAGGACCACCCAGGTCCACCAGCTCGAGGAGTAGCCGCCCGCGGAGATCGTCTGGCCCGTCTGCTGGCACAGGGCGGTGTAGGTCGCGGGGCCGACGGTCGCCACGACGGTCGGGCAGGACGAGGTCGACGGGGCGTTGGTGCAGCCGCTGCCGCCGCCGCCGCGGACGTTGACCCCCGACGCGTAGACCGACGCCGTCGCGGGGTCACCGGTGGCGCAGTCCGGCACGCCGGCCAGGTGCGCGGCGCCGGTGATGTACACGTTGCTGATGAAGCCGGAGCCGGCCGACAGGGCGACCCAGGTCCAGTAGTTCGAGGAGTAGCCGCCATCACTGATGGTCTGGCCCGCGCGCTGGCACAGGGCCCGGACGGTCGCGGGCCCGACCGTGGTCACGATCGTCGAGCAGTTCCCGATCGACGGGGAGCTCTTACAGGCCGAACCGCCGGTCCTGACGTTGACGCTGCTCGCGTACACCGAGACCGTCGGGCTCGCCTCGGGTGTGGGTGCTGCCGCGGCGACCGCCGCACCGAAGACCACCCCGCCGAGCCCGGCCAGGCTCGACGTCAGGAGCACTGCGGCCCCACGGCGCAACGACGACGGCAGCGACATCTGTCAACCCCACTCGAGACTACGGGTTGGCCGAACCGACCACCGCACCGAGATCTATACGGCCCCAGACCGCCGGGCGCAAGCACTTCGGCGTCGTCCCCCACCCGGCGTCCCGCCGACCGGGTAGGCCGACCGACGTTGACCTGCACGATCTCCCCCGACGGCTCCGCGCCCACGTCGCAGCATCGCCTGAAGATTCGACCAGCGACGAATCATCGGCCGCGCGCGGACCACCAACCGGCGGTGGCGCGCGATCAACTCGCAACGCGTGCTGCACCGCGATTTGCGGTCCCACCTCAACGTGATTCACCGCACGGGACAACCCCGACTCGCTCCGTACCCACCTCGCTCACCAGGCCTCGTCTTCTTGTCAGGCGGGGTCAGGTCGGAAGCGAGGGTGGTGTAGTCGTGCCCGCCGCCGGGGACGTCGGAGCGGCCGTGCCCGCGCCGGTCCTACGTCATACACCGCAGGCCGTGGGCGGTGAGGTGAGCGACCGGCCGTCCCACATCCGCTAGCCGGACTCCAGCCGTGGAGCACGATCTCGGGGCGCCCGGTACCCCAGTCGTTGTAGAACAGCGGAGTCGGTCCGGGGCCGGTGACGGACAGACACCGGGGACCTGGTGAACACTCGGCCCACCGGCGGCTTGACCCATCACCGAGCTCGCGCCTGCCTTACCTCAACAGGAACGCAGACGACTCTGAGGTCCGCGGAGGCGAACCGATGGGCGCCCGCGGCCTGGCCGGCCCGTCGTGTCACCTGACCTGTCACACAGGGGCACGGCCCTTCCCGACGTCCTACCAACTGAGGCGACTGGCATCACACGGACAGACGGAGCGGTGACGCTGGACTACCGCTCCCGATCAGGGCCCGCTCCGTCCACGCCAGCCACCGGCCCGGCGGATGTCCGCGGCCGGCGCGGCCTGCTGGCCCGAGAGGAGCTGGTTGTCCGCGTCACACCGGGAGGGCGGAGGTGTAGTCGGGGAGGGTGATCTGCTCGCTGCGGTCGCGGCCGGCGTCGAGGAGGGAGTTCAGCCCGGTGCGGGTGCTGAAGAACCGGTTGCGCAGGGCGATGGTGGCTCGTCGCCGGGGGGCGAAGAACCTCCCGGCGGTGTCGCCGCCCTGCTGGCAGCGGGTGGCGTAGTCCCGCATGGTCGCCTCGTACCGGGGGAATCCGACGGCCGGGTCACCGTCGGCTTCGGCGAGGGCGCCGGCGAGGACGTAGGCGCCGACGACGGCGGCGCCGGTGCCCATGCCGCCGAGGGTGGCGCCGTGGGCGGCGTCACCGACGAGGGCGACCCGGCCTCTCGACCAGACGGGTACGTCCACGCGGCTGATCGCGTCGAGGTAGACATCCGACGCGGAGCCGAGGTGCTCGAGCAGGTCGGGGACCTTCCACCCCATCCCCCCGAACGCCGTCCGGAGGATCCGCTGCTGGGACTGGGGGTCGCGGCGGTCGCGGTCCAGTCGGGGTGCGGCGAACACGCAGAAGGTGTTCGCCCGTCCGGGGTCGCGGGGGTCGGCGCTGACGCCGACCATCCGGCCCGGGGTGTTGAACAGCACCGACTCCCGGCCGGCGCCCACGGTGTTCGGCAGGTCCCAGCCGGCGACGTGGTAGCCGTGGTGGGTCACGAACCGGTCCTCCTCGCCGAAGGTCAGGCGGCGGACCCGGGAGTGCATGCCGTCCGCGCCGATCACGAGGTCGAACCGGCGCTCGGCGCCGCCGGTGAAGTGCACGTCGACCCCGTCACCGGTGTCGCCCAGGGCGGCGATCGAGTCCCCGAACCGGTACTCGGTGTGGGCGGTGGAGTGGTCGACCAGGACGGCGGAGAGCTCACTGCGGAGTACGTCCAGCTCGCCGCCGGTGAACTCCGGCGGCAGCCGCAGGACTGTCCGGTCGCGGGCGTCGACGAACCGCGTCGCCGCTCCCCCGGTGGCCAGTCCTCGCAGGCGTTCCAGCAGTCCCATCCGCTCCAGCACCCCCAGGTGCGCCGCGCCCCGGAAGTCCACCGCGTAGCCGCCGCCGCGCAGGGTCGGCGCGAGCTCCACCACCGTGGGGCAGAAGCCGTACCGGCCCAGCCAGTAGGCCAGGGCCGGTCCCGCCACGCTCGCCCCCGAGATCAGCACCTGTCGGTTCTGCACCACAACGCCTCCCGAACATCCGTCACGCGTATGACCTACGCAGAGCGTAGGACATACGCTCATCTGGTGGTGGTCAACGAAGCTGGGATGGGAGTACAGGTGGACGGGACACCGGCGGGGGATTCGCGGGTGCGGGGTGGTACCGACGGCCCCGCTCTCACCGGCGCGCAGCGGGCGTGGGCGCTGGAGAGTAGACCGTCGACCACCCCGAGGCGGGGACTCAGCGTCGGCCGGATCGTGGAGGCCGGAATCGAGCTGGCGGCCCACGACGGGGTGGGCGGGCTGTCGATGGCAGCGGTGGCGGCACGCCTCGGTGCGGGCACGATGTCGCTCTACCGGCACGTCGCCTCCCGCGGCGAGCTCCTCGCCCTCATGGTCGACCGTGCCCTCGGAGCGCCCGTGGCGCGACCTGCCGGGCTGGCGTGGCGGGCCGCACTGTCCGGTTGGGCCGCGGACCTGCGCGCGGTCTACCGCCGCCACCCCTGGGTGCTGCAGGTGCCGATCTCCGGGCCCCCGGTCCTCCCCCACGACGTCGAGCACCTCGAGTCCGCCCTGCAGGCCCTGGCCGGCACCGGGCTCAGCGAGCACGACAAGCTGTCGGCCGTGCTCCTGGTCAGCGGTTTCGTCCGTAACGAGGCGACCCTCCGGGAGTCCGTCGCCCCGTCCGCCGCCGGCCCGGTCATGGCGTCCTACGGCGCCACCCTCGCCGCCCTGGTGGACCTCACCCGCTTCCCCGCCCTCCAGCGGGCCCTGGACTCGGGGGCACTGGGCGGGGACGACCTCGACGGGGAGTTCCGGTTCGGGCTCGACCGCCTCCTCGACGGCCTCGATGTCCTCGTCCGGGCCGCCGCTGCCCCGGCCGGTCCGAACACCCACCGCACCAAGCCCAAGCACCCAACAGCAGCTGAAAGGAGTTCCTCACGTGGTCACTGATCCCGGTGCGTTCGTCGCGGACTGGCTCCAGGGGTGGAACACCCACGCCCTCGAGCGGGTCCTGGCCCACTTCCACGACGACGTCACCTTCACCTCCCCGGTCGCCGCGACGGTCCTGCCCGGGTCGGGCGGGGTGCTGCACGGGAAGCCCGCGCTCCGGGAGTACTGGACCAAGGGTCTCGAGCTGATCCCGGACCTGCACTTCACGGTCGAGGCGACCTACGTGGGGGTCACCGCGCTGGTGATCGGGTACCGCAACCAGCGCGGCGTCCTGGTCGAGGAGGTCCTCGTCTTCGACGGTGACCTGATCCGTACCGGGCACGGCACCTACCCCGTCGGCGGCACGGGCAACCCGGCCGGATTGACCCCGTGACCACCACCGCCGCTTCCAGTCGGACCGACCCGGACACCGTGCGGTTCGTCTTCGTCGACGTCTTCGCCGACCGGCCGCTGACCGGGAACCCACTCACGCTCGTGCCCGACGCCGGCCACCTCAACGAGGACACGATGCGGGCGGTCGCCCGGGAGTTCAACCAGTCCGAGACGACCTTTCTGCTCCGACCGGATCACCCGGCGGCCACCTGGCGGCTGCGGTCCTTCACCCCGGCCGGGGTCGAGGTGTTCGGCGCCGGCCACAACGCGATGGGGACGTGGATCTGGCTGGCCGCGGCCGGCCGCCTGCCCGCCGAGCAGACCCGCTTCGTGCAACAGATCGGTGACCGGCTGCTCGCCGTCCACGTCGCACGCGAGAGCGGGAAGCCCACGCTGGTGACGATGGAGCACACCCCGCCGGTGTTCGGGGCCGTGGTCACCGACCGGCGTGCCCTGGCGGGAGCACTCGGCCTTCGGGAGGCCGACCTTGTCGACGTCCCGGCGAAGGTCGTGTCCACCGGGGCCGGCCATCTCCTGGTCGAGGTGCGCGACCGGAGGACCGTCGACGAAACCGTCCCGGACTCCCCCACGCTCATGACGCTGCTCCGCGAGGTCGGCGGGGAGGGCTGCTACGTGTACAGCCGCGACCCGCACACCCCTGAGTCGGGGTCGGTCGCCTACGCGCGGTTCTTCAACCCCACCGTCGGGATCGCCGAGGACGCGGCGACCGGTACCGCCGCGGGTCCGCTGGTCGCCGCCCTCGTCCGAGCCGGGACGGTCCCCGAAGGACAGTGGGTGATGGAACAGGGCTTTGCCCTGGACCGGCCCAGCCGACTCCACGTCGGGGTGCACGGCTCCACCGTGACGTTGAGCGGCTCCGGACTCGTCGTGGCCGACGGCACCCTCCGGCTGTGACCGCCGGCCCGGCACCGATCGCTGGTGGCGCCGGGACACCGATGTATTCCTCAAGGTCGAGGTCCGGTCACAGCTCGGGGATCTGGTTGCTTACGCAGAACGGGTGACCGGCGGGGTCTCCGGATCGTCGTACTGGGGTCGACCTCTGGGTGTCGTCGACCGGGACGGCGCCGGCCCGGGTCCCAGCTGTGTGGCTGACTGATCTACCGCCGCTTTGTCCCCTTTCTCCGCCTACTGCGCGCCGTCGCTTGTCCGAGCGGATCACCGTGCCATGTCGCTACTCCACGAGTCTTCGCACACGAGCGCAGTGTCCTGGCCATTCGGCTCGAGCGGGCCGTCGAGGAGTACAGCGAGGCCGTCGAGGAGGCGCTGTAGGCCGAAGTCGAAGAGTACGTCGAGGTCGAAGTCGAATCCGGCGGTGACCATCCGCTCGAACGTCGGGAAGTGGCCGGTCGACACCAGCGCCCGAACCGTGGCCTCTTGCGTTTGCAGCCATTGCTCACTATCCAACCCGGTCACGGCTTCAGCCTCGGTCTCAGCAGCGATGTCGACGGCGGCGCCCCGGACGTAGTTGACAAGCGTGAGGTGGACGGTGACCATCGTCGGCAGCTGGAGACCGTGGCCGTCGAGTGCGTCGAGTACCCACTCGGTCAGGGCCACTGTGCGGGGGGTCGCCTGCGGTCGGGTAACTGACACGGCGCCCGCGAGCCACGGGTGTTGCCTGAAAGTCGCCCACAACACCCGAGCGGCGGTCTCGAGGCCGCCCCGCCAGTCGACCGGTCGTTCGACCGGGAGGTCGAGCTCGCCGAACACCAAATCGAGCATCCGAAGCACAAGGTCGTCTTTGTCCGTCACGTGTCGGTACAGGGACATCGGCGCGACCCCCAACTCTGCGGCCACCCGGCGCATCGACAGCGCGACCATTCCCTCGGCGTCCGCCACTGCGACGGCCGAAGCAGCGATTCGGGCCAGCGAGAGATGACCCGGCGGCCGCCGGCGGCCGGCGAACGCGGGCGGTGTGGCCCGCGCAGCGAAAGCCGGTTCGGGGGCGATGTGGGGTTCGGCGACCACGGTACCGACACCTGGTACCGACCGCACCAGGCCGTCCTGGTTCAGCGACGCCAGGGCCTTTGTGGCGGTCGCCATCGCGACACCCCAGGTCCGGGTGATCTCCCGGGTGGACGGCACCCGGTCGCCGGGGGCCAGGTCCCCCCGCGCGATCCGGCCCCGCAGGTCAGCGGCGATGCGCAGGTACGGCGCAGTGGCACCGGTGGTCATCGGTCTCCTGTTCCCGGACGCAGGTGCACTAGGACGCCGGTACGCCGCGAAGTGGCTCAGCCTCGTGGTCGTCCGCCCTCCAGGGTATCCAAGAAACGCCCAAAACCCCTCCTTGAAGGTCGGTGCACTAGGACACGTCGAGCTCCATAAGGCTCAGGGTCGAGCAGTCATCCTGAGCGGCTGTGCATATATGGCGTACGCTCACGGTCGTGCAGAACACAGACGTCCTTGTCTCCGGGGCCGGCATCGCGGGGCCAGCTCTTGCGTACTGGCTGAACCAGTTCGGCTTCACCACGACGGTGGTCGAACGCGCACCGGTTCCACGTCCGGGTGGGCAGGCCGTCGACCTCCGCGGCGCGGCCCGAACAGTCGTGGACCGGATGGGGCTGCTGGGCCGGGCGCGGGCGCTGTCGCTGGACCAACGCGGCATCGCCTTCCTCGACGGCCGCGGTCGACGTCTGGCCGAGCTACCGACCGACACCTTCGGCGGTGAGGGGATCGTCTCCGAGATCGAGATCCTCCGAGGTGATCTCGGTCAACTGCTGTACGAGGCGACCCTCCCGGCCACCGACTACCTCTTCGACGACACCATCACCCACCTCACACAGGATGCGGACGGCGTGGACGTCACCTTCGAACGCAACCTTCCTCGACGTTTCGACCTGGTCGTCGGCGCCGACGGCCTGCACTCCACCGTCCGCCGCCTCGCCCTGGCAGCCGAGTCAGCCTGTCTGCGCCCACTCGGCTGTTCCACGGCGTGGTTCACGATGCCGGTCGGGGATATCAACCTCGATGGTTGGTCGCTCATGTATAACGCGCCGGGCGGGCTGGTCGCCGGGCTGCGGGCAGGACGGCTGCCGGGTGAGATGAAAGCCGCGCTCAGCTTCCGGTCGCCCGCCACCGCCGGCCGCGGCGACCACGCCGCCCAGCGCATGGAGGTGGCGGAGCGGTTCACCGCTCCGGCCTGGAAGGGACCGCGGCTTGATGAGGCGATCCGTGCCGCACCGGACTTCTTCTTCGAAACCCTCGGCCAAGTTCACCTCGATCGCTGGTCGAACGGTCGGGTCGTCGTTCTCGGTGACGCCGGCCACTGCCCGACTCCACTGACCGGCTTGGGGACCACGCTCGCGCTCGTCGGTGCGTATGTGCTGGCCGGCGAGCTGGCCGCCGCTCGAAGCGACCACGCGGTCGCCTTCGACCGATACGAAGAGATGTTGCGGCCCTATGTCAGCCGCTCCCAGCAGCTGCCGCCCGGCGGCCTCGGCGGTTTCGCACCAAACCGGGCTTCGGCCATCCGGGTGCGGGCGGCGTCGATGCGCTGGATGGCTCGTCGGCCGCTACGACCGCTGCTCGCCCGCCAGTTCGCCAAGGCCGGCGACATCGAACTCCCCGACTACGACCCGGCATCGCACGTGGCGGGGTCGGACACCACGGCTCAGCTCGAAGACCAGCCGACCAGTTCGTGACCGTGCCGCTTTCAAGCCGGTGAACCGATGGCGCAGGAACTGGTAGCGGTGACCCGGATCAGGGTTCAGGCCGCGGCCGTGAAGCAGCGGACGGCAAGCGCGAAGCAGACGGCACTGATGACGGCGCAGTAGGCGGTGCGAGCACCGGTGTTTCAGGGGCCAGCTGCCGGTGCCGCGCGTGCCCTGGGAGACCTGGTGGACCACGCCGACGATCGCCGACAGGGGGTCGTACTCCCCGATCACGCGGGGGACCTCCTTCATCCCGGCGATGGGACGAAGGTCGGGGAACACGATCGGGAACCGACGCCCTGGACGCTGCGGATGTTCGCCCGTCTCGTGCGCCACAGATGAGACAGCACCCACCATCCTGACCCGAGTGTGCAAGTAAGAAGTTGCAGGTAGTTCGTTGCAAGGTTATGTTGTGCTGGTGGACGCGTCCCTCCGATCTCCCGATGCCCTCTTCGACCCCGACCGGGACGTGGTCACCGACGCCGTGGCCCTTCAGGGACTGTCGCATCCGCTGCGCCTGCGCATGTTGGGAATGCTGCGCACCCATGGCCCGTCGACGGCGACAAAGCTCGCCGCCCGGTGCGGGGAGTCCTCCGGCCTGACCAGCTACCACCTGCGCCAGCTCGCCACGGCCGGGTTCGTGGTCGACGCCGAGCCGGCGGATCTGACCGGGCTGGACCAGACCGGGGGTCGGGAACGGTGGTGGAAGGCCGCTCGACCGTCGACCTTCACCGTGTCCCCACCGACCGGGGACGACACTGCGGCCGCGACGACCGCGGACTACCTGTACGCCGTGCTCGCCGGGAACACCGCGAACACCCGGTCGTGGCTGCTGACCCAGCACACCTGGCCCCAGCCGTGGCAGGACCTTGCCACCTTCCGCGACGTCTCCCTGCGCCTGAACTCCGCCGAGGCCGCCGAGTTGACCGCGGACATCGCCGCCGTGCTCGCCCGCTACCGCCGCCACGACCCCGCCCAGCGGCCCGGGGTCGACGGGGTCCCCGCCGACGCGGTCATCGTGACCACCCAGTACCAGGTGTTCCCCGTTCCCGACCAGGACGTCCCCACCACCACCACCCCGATCCCATGACCGCCCTCGACGACACCGCGGCCCCTGCGGGAGCGACACCGGCCGCCGCCGCGCCGGCCCGGCCCCGGGGCCGGTCACGGCGCGGGCTCACCGCGCTGCTGATCGCGCAGACCGTCTCCACCGCCGGGACCCGGATGTCCCAGCTGGCGCTGCCCTGGCTGGTCCTCACCACCACCCACGACCCCGTCACCACCGGCCTCGTCGGCCTCGCGGAGATCGCCCCGTACGTCGTCCTGCAGATCCTCGGCGCCCCGCTGGTCGACATCCTCGGCGGCCGCCGGGTCGCCGTCACCGGCAACCTCGTCGCCGCGGCCGTCATGGGCGCGATCCCCATCCTGTGGGGCACCGGGCACCACGAGCTGATCCTCCTGCTGGGCTTGGTGTTCCTGGCCGGGGTCGCCCGAGGACCGGCGGACTCCGCCACCCAGGTCATGGTCCCCGCGGTCACCGCCACCGCCGGGGTGGACATCGACCGGGGGGTCGCCCTCGTCGACGGCGCCGCCCGGACCGCGACGCTGCTCGGCGCCCCCGCCGGCGGGATCCTCATCGGCGTCCTCGGGGCCGCGAACGTGGTCGCCGTCGACGCCGCCTCCTTCGCCGCCGGCGCAGTCCTCCTCCTGGCATGCGTCCCACGCAGCGCCGGTGCCACGACCGACCCCACGACCGCCGCCGACCCGGGCGGGCACCGGCTCGAGGCGGCTACCGCGGGCTACCTGACCCAGCTCCGCGACGGGTTCCGCTACGTCGCCCACCACCGCCTGCTCCGGTCGATCGCCACGATGGTCGCGTTCACCGCCTTCGCCGACGCCGCCATGTCCGGTCTGCTGCTGCTCCTGTGGGCCCAACAGCGTTACGGCACCACCAGCCGCCTCGGGGTGGTGGTCGCGGTGTTCGGGGCCGGCGCGGTCGCCGGAACCGCGGTCGTCGCCGCCCACGGCACCCGCCTCCCGCGGCGGTGGACCTTCGCGGTCGCCTTCGCCGTCGTCGGAGCCCCCCGCTTCGTGGTCCTCGCCCTGCCCGCACCGTTGTGGACCGTCCTCGCGGTGTGGGGCCTCGGTGGGCTCGCCGCCGGCGCGCTCAGCCCCCTCCTCGGCGCCGCCGAGTACGAGACCATCCCCCGGCCGCTGCAGGCCCGGGTCCTCGGCGTCGTCGGCGGCATCACCTGGGCCGGGA
This sequence comes from uncultured Actinomycetales bacterium, assembly GCA_964237095.1. Taxonomy (GTDB): domain Bacteria; phylum Actinomycetota; class Actinomycetes; order CAXTBU01; family CAXTBU01; genus CAXSIB01. The sequence continues at coordinate 1,305 of CAXSIB010000020.1, read as the reverse complement.
TCCCCTTCGGGGCCCTGCTCGCCGGAGTCCTCGTCGACGCCACCAACCTCACCACCGCCCTCGCCGTCGGCGCCGCCGTCTACGCCCTCGCCACCCTCGACCCGTTCCTCCGCCCCGTCTGGGCCCTCATGAACCGGACATCCGCCGCCCCCACCGATCGGCTGTCCGTGTGAACTCACCGGGCATGCCGCTCCCCTCCCAGCCATGCCCACGATGAAGTTCGCGCCACGAATAGACCCCGCCGCTCAATCTTGGGCGTCACCGCCGAACGATGCACACCTGCACTTGTCCACCACAGATGGGTCAGTCCCCCGCGGTGGTGGCGGGTCCGACCCGTGTCGGGCTGGCCGACACCACGCCCGTCACCCGGGCGGCCGACAATTCGTATCGAGTTGGTCTACCGGACCCCGGTGCCGAGCGCGCCGGCACCGTGGTGTGAGCCGCACGTGGGCGTGCGGTCTCGGTTACCGACCCTCACGGTCAGCCGGGCCAGCGAACGGGGTTCGAGCGCCCCGACGTGGGCGACCCGGACCCCGTTGCCGGCGGTCTCAGCGATGGCGATGATGCTGCGCCGGGCCGCGGCTAGATCAGCCGGCTCGTCGAGGAACGTCGGGCCTTCGGCGCGGTGGCGGGGGACGAAGCCCTCACTGAGGGCGTCACCGGCGAGGACGGTCCCGTCGGGCAGCAGGACACTCTGCGACCCGGCGGTGTGGCCCGGGGTCCAGAACGACCGCCCGATCCCGCCGTGCTCGCGCAGGTCCTCGTCGTCACCGAACTCCAGGTCCGGGGTGACCGGCGCCCGTTCCCCCCGGTTGACCCCCGGCGCCAGGAGACGGCCGAGGGGCCGGTTCGGGTGCACGTGCAGCTTCCCGCCGCGGCGCAGGGCGTCCGCGTCGAGCCGGTGGATCGCGACCGGTGCCCCGGTGGCCCGGCGGAGTGTGTCGGCGGCTCCGGCGTGGTCGTAGTGGTATTGGGTGAGCACGATCAGGCGCAGCTGCGCGCCCGCCTCGGCGAGGGTCCCCAGTACCTTCGGTGCGATCTCCGGACCGGAGGCGTCGACGAGCATCGCGGTGTTGTTCTCGACGACGAGGTAGGCGGTGGAGTGGCCGTGGGAATCGCACGAGTACGCCGCGCACGAAGTGGATGTTTTCCACGTCAGCGGCGGCCTAATTACCGAGTTCTGGTCATTCTCCGAGGATCAGGCTGCTACGGCTCAACTCTGGACTTCAGCACTCGCGTTCCCCCCAGCGGCTAGGGCGTGTCTCCCTAATGGGGACGGTGGTCCTGGCAGGGTCGTGGGGTGAC
>CAXSIB010000019.1:9391-16495 GCA_964237095.1 uncultured Actinomycetales bacterium | reverse complement strand
CTGGTCCTCGAGGCGGGCGAAGCGGTCCTCGCGGGCCTGGTGCCAGGTCGCGAACCCGCCGCCGTGCACCCAGACGGTGTTCCCCGGGTCCGCGGCGGCCCCGGCGGCGGCCCCGCGGGCGGTGGTGGCGCGCACGGTCGCCGGCCGGCCGAGCTCGACCGCGACGATCCGGTTCGCGGCGCGGGCCAGCAGCTCCCGGTCGTGGGAGACCAGCAGGACCGTCTTGGGCGTGGCCCGCAGCCGCTCCTCCAGCCAGCGCTTGCCGGGCACGTCCAGGTAGTTGTCGGGCTCGTCGAGCAGCAGGACCTCGGCCGGCCCGGCGAGCAGGGCCTCGAGGACGAGCCGCTTCTGCTCCCCGCCCGACAGCGTCGAGGCGAGGCGGTACCGGCAGCGGTCGTAGGTGATCCCCAGCGCGGCCTGGGTGCACTCGTCCCACCCGACCTCCGCGTCGTAGCCGCCGGCGTCGGAGAAGTCCGACAGCGCCTGGGCGTAGGCCAGCTGGGAGGGCTCGTCGTCGCGCTCGACCATCGCCAGCTCGGCCGCGTCCAGGGCGGCGGCGGCGTCGCGCAGGCGGGTCGGGGCCGCGGTCAGCAGCAGGTCGGTGACGGTCGCCTCGCCCCGCACCGAGCCGATGAACTGGCGCATGACGCCGATCCCGCCGCTGCGGCTGACGGTCCCGGTGGTCGGCGCGAGCTCCCCGGCGACGATCCGCAGGAGCGTGGTCTTGCCGGCGCCGTTCGGGCCGACCAGCGCCGCGTGGGCGCCGTCGCCGACGCGGAACGACACGTCGACCAGCAGCGGGCGCCCGTCGGGCAGCCGGACGCCGACCCCGGCCAGCTCGACGTGTCCCACGTCGCGCCAGTCTGCCGCGACCGCCCGGTGCGGGCCGGCAGTTCCCATCCGTCCGGCGGTCCGTCGGGCGTCGGGCCGGTGGGGGATCCGGTGGCGGTCCGGCGGCGGGCCGGGTCGGGTCGAGCCGGCTCCCGGCCCCTACGATCCGGTGCGTGACCGCCCGCCTCGACGTCCTCGTGACCGGCTACGCCGACGACCGGGTCGCGGGCACCGTCACCCTCCTGCGCGACGGGGCCGCGGTCGTCGTGGTGGACCCCGGGATGGTGGCGGACCGGTCGCTGATCCTCGATCCCCTGCGGGCGCTGGGGATCGAGCCCGGCGCGGTCACCGACGTGGTGCTCAGCCACCACCACCCCGACCACACGGTGAACATCGCGCTCTTCGCGAACGCCCGCGTGCACGACAGCCTCGCGACGTACGAGGGCGACCTCTGGACCGACCACCAGCCGGGTCCGTTCCTGCTCACGGAGTCCGTCGAGCTGCTCCCGACGCCCGGGCACACCGCGGTGGACCTGTCGACCCTCGTCGCCACCGACGACGGCCTCGTCGTGCTCACCCACCTGTGGTGGAGCGCCGACGGCCCGGCCGACGACCCGTTCGCCCCGGACCGCGAGCAGCTGCGCGCGTCGCGCCGCGCCGTGCTCGACCTGCACCCGGTGCTCGTCGTGCCCGGACACGGCGCCCCGTTCGTGCCGACCGCCGCCACCCCGCTCTGACCCCACCCCCCACCCACCGCCGGCGGACCGTCGCCGAATGAGGAGCACGCCATGACCGTCTGCGTCCTGGGCGCCGCCGGCCGCGTCGGCCGGATCATCTCGAGCCACGTGTTCGCCTCCGGCCACGCGGTCCGCGGCGTCGTGCACCGCCCGGAGACCGCGCGGGTCGTGCTCGACCTGCGCCGCGGGATGGGGCCGGGGGCCCGGATCATCGCGCCCGCCGTCGGGGACGTCCTGGACGCCGACGGGCTGGTCGAGCTGTTCCGGGGCTGCGACACGGTCGTCAACGCCACCGGCTCCCCCGTGCTCGGTCCCGCCGGCCACGACGTCGACCGCGACGGCACCGCCGCGGTGATCCGGGCCATGCGGACGGCCGGGGTCCGGCGGCTCATCCACCTGTCCTGCATGTACGCCCACCGGCCCGCCGACGCCCCGGCCGCCTTCGCGCCCGTGTGGGAGGCCAAGCGGGACGCCGAGGCGACGGTCGAGGACTCCGACCTGGACTGGACGATCGTCCGGGCCGGGCCGCTCGTCGACTCCGGGGCCGCGGGCCAGCTGTCGCTCGCGACCCACCTCGACACCCTCGGGCCGGTGTCCCGGGAGGACGTCGCCGCGGTCGTCGGCTCCTGCATCGCCCTCGGGGAGACCGCCGGCAAGGCCTTCGACGTGGCGGGCGGGACGACCTACCTGCTCACCGCCCTGGACGTGCTGACCGGCCGCCGGCCGCGGTGACCGGCCGCCGGCCGCGGTGACGGCCGGGCCCGGCGGCCGCTCAGAAGTGGACCGGGCACCACGGGGCGAGCTCGGAGTCCAGCGCCCGGGACAGCTCCGCGACCGCGCCGGGGCGGTGCTCGACGAGCCGGCCCGCCTGCCGCGCGTGCAGCAGCGCACCCGCCCGCCCGAGGTAGGCCGTGGCCAGGACGGACGTGTCGAGGGAGACGTCGGCCGGGTCGTCGGTCCGGGTCACCTCGGCATCGGGACCCGTCGTCCGGACCCGCCAGCGGCCGGCGTTGGCGGGCAGCGTCGCGTCGGACACGTCCAGCACGACGTCGGCCGCGCCGGCGTAGCCGCGGGCTCCGAGGGCGCCGGGCAGGTCGACGAGGCGCACCCAGATCGCGTCCTGGGTCTCGGTCCGGGCCGCCCGGAGGTCGGTCAGCTGGAGCGGCAGCGGGTCGTCGACGGGCCGGGTCGAGGCACGGTAGCCGCCGACGAGGTCGAGCTGGCCGAGCCAGTCCCAGGCGGCGGCGGCCGCGGCCGGGGAGTCCGCGTACTGCTCGACCACCCGGGTCCGGCGCGGGTTCCCGGGGGTGTCCGCGGCGAAGCCCTCGACCCGGAAGCGAGCCGCCGCGCGGACGGTGCCCGCGAGGTCGCGGAACAGCACGACCCGCAGGGTGCTCGCCCCGTCCCGCTCCGCGTCGTGGTCGGCCACCGCTCCGCGCTGCCAGAGGTCGTCGCGGCGCGGCATGCCCGGCCGGGTCCGCCGCACCGACTCGTACACCGACTCGACCTCCGTGAGGCTCGCCAGCGGGTCGGCCATCTCGGCCTGCAGCGGCTCCCCGGCGGCGACCAGCGCGGGGTCGATGCCGGCCCGGTGCCGGTCGACGGTGTGGGCGACGTGGGACGTCGCGTGGCCGTACCCGAAGCGCCCGTAGATGGTGGCCTCGCTGCACCACAGCATCGCGACGGGCTCCCCGCGCCGGGCGACGTCGGCGAGCTGCGCCGTCATCAGCGCCCGGAGCAGGCCCCGGCGGCGGTGCGTCGGGGACACCGAGACCCAGGTGACCGCGGCCGCGCGCACGGTCCGCCCGCCGGGGACCGAGATCTCCCAGCTGTAGGCGCCGGCGCTCCCGACGATCGCGTCGGGGTCCGCGGGGTCCGTCCGGCGGGCCGGGTCGGTGATGAAGATCGTCCGGTCGTGCTCGAACGGGGCGCTCTCGACGGCCCAGTGCGCGTCGGTCACCGTGAACCCGAAGGCCAGGTCGGCGATCCGGCGGAGGCGGGCGTCGTCGCCGTCGCGCCAGCCGCGGACGGGCCAGCCGCCCGCGGGCGTTCCCGACGCTGCTGGTGCGGTCGGGGCCGGGGCCGGCGGTGCGGTCTCGGTCATGCCTGCTGCCTGTCGGTCATGCCTGCTGCCTAACAGAGTCCCCGCCGCGCCGCTCGGCGTTCCGCATCCTCGCCCCGTCCGGCCGACCGCTCCCGACCTCCGCCGTCGGGTCGACGCCGCCCCCGTCCCGCGCCCGGATTCGTCCCCCCGGCCCCGTCGGGTGAGGATCGGGGGATGCGGATCGTGGTCATCGGAGCGACAGGACACATCGGGACCTACCTCGTCCCCCGGCTGGTGGCCGGCGGGCACGAGGTGGTGGCGGTCTCCCGGGGGCAGCGGACCCCGTACCGCGCGTCGGAGGCCTGGGCGGGCGTCGAGCGGGTGGTCGCCGACCGTGACGCCGAGGACGCCGCCGGCACCTTCGGCGCCCGGGTCGCGGGGCTGCACGCGGACGCGGTCGTCGACCTCATGTGCTTCACCCCGGACTCTGCGCGCCAGCTCGTCGAGGCCCTGCGCGGGAAGGTCGCACTGCACGCCCACTGCGGCACGGTCTGGGTGCACGGCCACCTGCGCGAGGTGCCGGTCCGGGAGGACGCGCCGCGGACGCCGTTCGGGGAGTACGGGATCCAGAAGTCCGCGATCGAGGACTACCTGTTCTCCCCTGAGGCGGCCGGGGTGCCGTCCACCGTCCTGCGCGCCGGGCACATCAGCGGCCCGGGCTGGGACGTCATCAACCCGGCGGGCCACCTCGACCGCGGGGTGTGGACGGCCCTGGCCACCGGCGGTGTCGTGGCCATGCCCGAGAACGGCCTGCAGACCCTGCACCACGTCCACGCCGACGACGTCGCCGCCGCGTTCGTCGCGGCGCTCGAGCACCCCGAGGCCGCCGCCGGGCGCGCCTTCCACGTGACCAGCGAGCGGGCGGTCACCTTCCGCGGCTTCGCCGAGGCGGTCGCGGGGTGGTTCGGCCGGAAGGCGGACCTCGACATCCTCCCGTGGGCCGGGTTCGTCGACGCGGTCGGCAAGGAGACCGCTGACGCCACCCACGACCACTGGGCGCACAGCCCGTCGGCGGACGTGTCGCTGGCCCGGGAGCTGCTCGGCCACAGCCCGCGCATCACCTCCCTCGAGGCGGTCGCGGACTCCCTGCGGTGGGCGGTCACCGAGGACGGCCTCGACGTGGGCGGCGCCTCCCTCGACGGTCTCCCGGTCGTCCCCGCCACCTGAGCCGGCCGCCGACGCCCGACCGCGCGGTCCCGGGCGACCCCCGGCCTGATCGGCCGGCGGCCGCCTGCCGGCGAGTGAGCCGAGCCGCGTCGGCGCCGACCCCGCGCCCCCGACGCGCGCACTTCCCGACCGCAGCGGGGTCACAGGGCGCGGGGGAGCCCCGGGTGCCCCGGGCGCCCCGAGTCCGTCGGGACGTGCGCGGGCGACGACGGGACAGCCGGCGCGCGGACGACCGCGAGTGGGGATCAGCGCGGGGGGCGGGCCCGGGGCGGGCGCACCGACAGCACCCGGAAGCCGCGGGCGCTGGCGAGGCGCTCGACGCCGTACCGCTCGGCGGTGAGCCACACCGCGAGGGAGTCCGCGCCGAGGTTGCGGGACATGACGAGCAGCGCCCGGCCGTCGGGGCGCAGCCGCGGCAGCCAGCGGGCGAGGAGCTCGTGCAGCGCAGGCTTGCCGATGCGCACCGGGGGGTTGGACCAGATCTCGTCGAAGGTGACGTCCGCGGGGACGTCGTCGGGGTCGGCGACGTGCACCCGGCCGCCGATCCCGGCGCTGTCGGCGTTCGTCCGGGTCAGGGCCAGCGCGCGGACGTTCACGTCGACCGCCCACACCGTCGCGGCCGGCCGGCGGAGGCCGAGGGCGACGGTCAGCGGCCCCCAGCCGCAGCCCAGGTCGAGCAGCACGTCACCGGCCGGGCCCGGTCCGCGGTCGAGCAGGACCCCGGTGCCGGCGTCGAGGCGGTCCCCGGAGAAGACCCCGGTGTCGGATCGGGACACCAGCGGCGCCCCGTCGACCGACCAGCGCACCTCCCGCGGCGCCGAGGCGACCGCCGGGTCGGCGTCGAAGTAGTGCGCGGGCCGCGGCGGTGGGCCGCCCGAGCCCGGCCCGCTCACGACGAGACCGGCTGGGCGAGCGACGACTCCGCCACCGGGTCGGCCAACGGCGGCTCCGCCACCAGGCGCCCGCTGGTCTGATCGAGGTCGTCGTCGCAGTCCACGCCGCACCCCTCCGCCAGCCCGGCGGACCACCCGGTCGAGGCGCGCCCGGCGTCCGCGGCGAGGGTCCGGACGGCCCGGGTCCGGGCGGCCCGCCCGGCCAGCTCGGCGTCCGGCGGGTAGCCGACCTCCTCGAGGCAGAGCCCGCGGGCGGACGCCACGGTGACCCCGGCCGCCCGGCCCGTTCCGGCGAGCAGCTCGGCCGGCCACGAGACGTCCCGGTGGCCGTCGCCGACGAGCAGCAGGGCGCCGACGAGGCTGCGGACCATCTGCCGGCAGAACGCGTCGGCGCGGAACCCGATCTCGACGATGCCCGCAGGTGAGCGCTCGGCCCGGCAGTCCAGCAGGGTCCGGATCGTGGTGCCGTCGGGCTTGCGGCGGCAGAACGCCGCGAAGTCGTGCTCCCCCGACAGGCGGGCGGCGGCTTCGGTGACGAGCTCCGGCGAGACCTCGTGGGCGTGTCGGACGACGAAGCCGCGCAGCAGGGGGTCGGCGGGGGTGCGCGGGTCGCTGACCCGGTAGACGTAGCGCCGCCACACCGCGGAGAACCGGGCGTCGAAGCCGGCCGGGGCGACCGTGACCGCCCGGAGCCCGACGTCCGGCGGCAGCGCCCGGCGCCAGCGGCGCACCGCGCGCGCCAAGTCCCGCGCCAGGTCGGTCGGATCGACCGGGGTGGCGGCGGTATCGGGCCCGGCACCACGGGCGCCGGCCGCCGCGGAGTCCGGTCGGTGGTGGAGGTCGAGGTGGGCGACCTGCCCGTGGGCGTGGACCCCCGCGTCGGTCCGCCCGGCGCACGTCGGCAGCCCGGCGACGAGGTCCCCGACGCGGTGTCGGTCGATCGCCTCGACCAGGGCGCCCTGGACGGTCCGCGTCCCGGGCTGGGTGGACCAACCGCGGAAGTCGGTGCCGTCGTAGGCGATGTCGAGGCGCAGCCGCACCGCGAGCGGGCCACCGAGGCCGATGTCTGCCGGGCCGCGGCCGCTGCGGAGATCGGTCGCGACCTCCGGGCCGTCCGGACTGACCTGGACGTCCGACGCCGGCGCGGCCGGCTGTCCGGTCCCGTCCACCGCCCACCTCCTCCGACGCCGCCGCTCACCTGACGCTTCCGCCCGCCGATCGTCAACCGGGATCGGGCCCATCCACCCGCCGGGTGCGTCCGAACCACTGCCGTCCCTGGCGCGCCGAGCGTCACGCACCAGGGACGGATCGGTTGGTGCGCCGAGCGTCACGCACCAGGGACGGATCGGTTGGTGCGCCGAGCGTCACGCAC
>CAXSIB010000019.1:0-9291 GCA_964237095.1 uncultured Actinomycetales bacterium | reverse complement strand
CAGCAGTGGAGCAACGCACCAGGACGCCAGCCGGCTCAGCCGACTGGCGTCCTGGTGCGTTCGCGGCCGTACCGGCGCGGGTGCGACGACTCAGGCCTGCGGAGTGTCTCCGGCGGCCGGCTCGGGGACCGCGGAGTCGGCGGTGTCGACGCCCGCCGCCGTCGCACCGACGGTCTGGCCGTCGGCGTCGCCCACCGGCTCGCTGTCGTCGACCTCGTCCGACCCGTCCTCGAGGTCCTCGACCTCGGAGCCGTCGTCCACCGTGGTGACCGCGGCCGCGCCGGTCGCGAAGTCCGCGGCGGAGCGGCGGGTCGCGCCCTCGGCCTCGGCGACGGTGGCCTCGGCGAGGGCCTCGACCAGCGCGATGATCGCCATCGGCGCGTTGTCGCCCTTGCGGGGGCCGATCTTCGTGATGCGGGTGTAGCCGCCGGGACGGGTGACAAAGCGCGGCCCGATCTCGGTGAACAGGGTGTGCACCACGCTCTTGTCGCGGATGACGGTCATCACCTGGCGGCGGTTGTGCAGGTCGCCCGCGCACGCCTTGGAGATCAGCTTCTCGGCGTAGGGGCGCAGCCGGCGGGCCTTCGCCTCGGTGGTCGTGATCTTGCCGTGCTCGAACAGGGCCGTCGCCAGGTTGGCCAGGATCAGCTTCTGGTGGGCGGCGCTGCCGCCCATGCGGGCGCCCTTGGTCGGCTTGGGCATGTCGAATCTCCTCGTGAGGTCGTCTTCGCCGTGGTCACACCCACCCGGGCCGTGTCAGGTACCCGGGTGGGCCGGACGCGGGTGCGCCCGTCGGTCGATCAGTTCGTGCCGGCAGTGCAGGTGATCAGGCAGGACGGGCTGGTGGTCAGTACTGCTCGGTCTCGGCGAACCCGTCGTCCTCGTACGCGTACTCGGCGGCGGTCGGGTCGAACCCGGGCGGGGAGTCCTTCAGCTGCAGGTCCATCGTGGCGAGCTTGGCCTTGACCTCGTCGATCGACTTGGCGCCGAAGTTCCGGATGTCGAGCAGGTCGGCCTCGCTGCGGTTGAGCAGCTCGCCGACGGTGTGGATGCCCTCGCGCTTGAGGCAGTTGTACGAGCGGACCGTGAGCTGCAGCTCCTCGATCGGCAGCGCCAGGTCGGCCTGCATCTGCGCGTCCACCGGGGACGGGCCGATCTCGATGCCCTCGGCGTCGACGTTGAGCTCGCGGGCGAGCCCGAACAGCTCGACCAGCGTGGTGCCGGCGCTGGCCAGGGCGTCGCGCGGGCGGATCGAGGGCTTGGTCTCGACGTCCACCACGAGCCGGTCGAAGTCGGTCCGCTGCTCGACGCGGGTGGCCTCGACGCGGTAGGTGACCTTGAGGACCGGGGAGTAGATCGAGTCGACCGGGATCCGGCCGATCTCCTGGTCCGCGCGCTTGTTCTGCACGGCCGAGACGTAGCCGCGGCCGCGCTCGACGGTCAGCTCGATGTCGAGGCGCGCGTCGGAGTTGAGCGTCGCGATCTTCAGCTCGGGGTTGTGGACCTCGACGCCGGACGGCGGGGCGATGTCGGCGGCGGTGACGTCGCCGGGGCCCTGCTTGCGCAGGTACATGGTGACGGGCTCGTCCTCCTCGGAGGAGACGACGAGCTCCTTGAGGTTCAGGACGATCTCGGTGACGTCCTCGGTCACGCCGGGGACGGTCGAGAACTCGTGCAGCACGCCCTCGACGCGGATCGACGTGACGGCCGCCCCGGGGATCGAGGAGAGCAGCGTGAGCCGCAGGGAGTTGCCGATGGTGTAGCCGAAGCCCGGCTCGAGGGGCTCCAGGACGAACCGCGAACGGTTCTCCTCGACGGGCTCCTCGGTCAGGGTCGGACGCTGGGCGATCAGCACTGGTGGTTCCTTCCCGCGACGACCTTCATATGACGTCGCGTGCTCGTCCGTGCCGGCGGCGGAGGCCGACGGCACCGTTCGTGGTGCCTTGCCCTACGAGTGCGGTGGAGCACCCGACCCGCGCCGTCCTCGGCGCGAGTCGGGTTCGGATCACGTGGAGCGGGCGGTCACTTGGAGTAGAACTCCACGATCAGCTGCTCGGCGACCGGGGTGTCGATCTGCGCCCGGGTCGGGAGGGCGTGCACCAGGATCCGCAGCTGCTCGGACTGGACGTCCATCCAGCCCGGGACGACCCGCTCGCCGATGGCCTCGCGGGCGATGATGAAGGGCGTCGTGTCCTTCGACTTCGCCTTGACGTCGATGACGTCGTGGGCCTTCACCTGGTAGCTGGGCACGTTGACCCGGCCGCCGTTGACGGTGAAGTGCCCGTGCACGACCAGCTGGCGGGCGTGGCGCCGGGTGCGGGCGAGCCCGGCCCGGTACACGACGTTGTCCAGGCGGACCTCGAGCTGCTGCAGGAGCAGGTCACCGGTCTTGGCGCCCTTGATCCGCTTCGCGTGCTCGTAGTAGCGCCGGAACTGCTTGTCCAGCACGCCGTAGGTGAAGCGGGCCTTCTGCTTCTCGCGGAGCTGGTTGAGGTACTCCTTCTCCTTGACGCGGCCGCGGCCGTGCTCACCCGGCGGGTAGGGGCGACGCTCGAAGGCCTTGTCGCCCCCGATGAGGTCGACTCCGAGGCGACGGGACTTCTTGGTGGCGGGTCCGGTGTAACGGGCCATGGCGGTTCTCCTCCCTCTCCGGGATCAGACCCGGCGCCGCTTGGGCGGGCGGCAGCCGTTGTGCGGGATGGGGGTGACGTCCTGGATCGTGCCGACCTCGAGGCCGGTCGCGGTGAGCGACCGGATCGCGGTCTCGCGGCCCGAGCCCGGGCCCTTCACGTAGACGTCGACCTTGCGCATGCCGTGCTCCATGGCCCGGCGCGCGGCGGCCTCGGCGGCCATCTGCGCGGCGAACGGGGTCGACTTGCGGGACCCCTTGAAGCCGACCTGGCCGGACGAGGCCCAGGACACGACGGCGCCGGCCGGGTCGGTGATCGAGATGATCGTGTTGTTGAACGTCGACTTGATGTGCGCGTGGCCGTGGGCCACGTTCTTGCGCTCCTTGCGGCGCACCTTCTTGGCGGCCCCTTGGGCCTGCCGTGTCGTGCGAGGGGGCATGCGATGTCTCCAGACGTGTGGATCGAGGGGGAGAGGAGCCGACGGGTGGGCCGGCCGTGGACCCGCGGGTCAGCGGGTCCGGCAGCTCACTTGCGTCCGACCTTCTTCTTCCCGGCCACCGTCTTCTTGGGGCCCTTCCGGGTGCGCGCGTTGGTCTTGGTGCGCTGCCCGTGGACCGGCAGGTGCCGGCGGTGGCGCAGACCCTGGTAGCAGCCGATCTCCACCTTGCGGCGGATGTCGGCGGCGACCTCGCGGCGGAGGTCGCCCTCGACCTTCCACTCGCTGCCCTCGAGGTAGTCGCGCAGCTTGGTGAGGTCGTCGTCGCTGACGTCGCGGACGCGGACGTCCGGGCTGACGCCGGTGACCTTCAGGATCTCGGCCGCACGGGTGCGGCCGACCCCGAAGACGTAGGTGAGGGCGATCTCGAGCCGCTTCTCACGCGGGAGGTCGACTCCGACGAGTCGGGCCATGGGTTTCCCCTCGTTCGTTCCCGGAGGTTTCGGGCGTGGGACGTCCCGGCGGACCGTGAGGTCCGACGCGGGCCGCGGCCTCCGGGGCCGCGGGTGGACGGGCGCACGTTCGCGCCCGCTGTCACCACGCAGGTGGACGCCCGGCCCACGGGGGGACCGGGCGCCTGCTGCTGTTCAGTTGTGGTACCCGGCGGGTGGTGCCGGTCGTGCTCGTGCCGGTGGAGCGGGTGCGACCCGGACGGGCGGCCGCAGCAGGGTCGGGATCAGCCCTGGCGCTGCTTGTGCCGCACGTTCTCGCAGATGACCATGACGACGCCGTGGCGGCGGATCACCTTGCACTTGTCGCAGATCTTCTTGACGCTGGGCTTGACCTTCATGTGGTGCCTCTCCTGTTGCTCGGGACCACGGTGGCGGTCCCTCGCCACGCCGCGATGGCGTGACCGGTCCAGATGTGGTCGCCCGTGTCAGCCGGTGGCCGACACGGACAGGACCGCTCCGCTCACTTGTAGCGGTAGACGATCCGGCCACGGTTGAGGTCGTACGGCGAGAGCTCGACGACGACCTTGTCCTCCGGGAGGATCCGGATGTAGTGCTGGCGCATCTTCCCGCTGATGTGGGCGAGCACCTTGTGCTTGTTCTGGAGCTCGACCCGGAACGTCGCGTTCGGGAGGGACTCCACGACGGTGCCCTCCAGCTCGATGACGCCTTCCTTCTTCGGCATGTCCTCCGCAATCCTGCCGGCACGCTGGCCGCCGGCTGCCCTCTGGGTGATCGTCCTGCCGGGGATGATCATCTCGGGCATGACGACATACGGCCCTCGACGGGTCGTGCCCCCAGCATACGGCAGCACGGGGCGGGGCGACCCCGACCGGAACCCGGCTCAGCGCCGCCGGCCGCGCCCGATGCCACCGCGGACGAGGAAGAACACGAGGAAGAAGAGCGGGAGGGGCACCGCGCCGTGGCGGACGCTGAACAGTGACCCGAACACGAGCGCGATGAGGACGACCATGCCGAGCAACCGGCCGAACGGCGAGGCCAGCAGCGCCGCCCAGCCACCGGGGTGGTGGCGGGTCACCGACCGCCCCGGCCCACCCTGCGTCCGGCCGCGCACGAGGGTGGCCCCGGCCAGGGGGGTCGACGGCGCCGCCGGCAGGTCGTCGGTGAGGCCGCGCAGGTCGTCGAACGTCCGCGCCGCCAGTGCCGTGTCGGCCCGCCCGGAGAACTCGTCGGCGTCGAGGCGGCCCTCCCCCAGCGCCGTCCGCAGGCGGTCGAGCACCTCGTCACGGTCGGCGTCGGACACACGGATCTGACCCGGGCTCACCATCACCCGAGTCTGGACCCGTTCGGGCCGGTCCGCGGGTGTCGCCTGTCACCGGTGTGGGTGCGACCGCCCCTTGACCCTGGCTCAGGCGCCGAGGGCGGCGGCGACGCGCCCGGCGACCTCGTCCACGGTGCCGGCCCCGTCGACGGTGACCAGCAGGCCGCGCGCGGTGTACAGGTCGACCAGCGGCGCCGTCTGGGAGTGGTAGATGTCCAGGCGCCGGCGGATCGGCTCGGGCCGGTCGTCGTCGCGCTGGACGACGAACCCGGCGGCCACGTCCGCGGCCGGGGGCGGGTCGGACTCCACGTGGTAGATCCGACCGGTGCGGGAGTCCACCCGGCGCCCGGACAGGCGGGCGACGATCAGGTCGTCCGGCAGGGTCAGGTGGAGCACCGCCTGCAGCGGGGTCCCCCGGCCCACGAGGAGCTCGTCGAGGGCCGTGGCCTGCGCCGGGTTGCGGGGGAAGCCGTCGAGCAGGAAGCCGGGATCTGAGTCCGGCTCGTCGAGGCGGGCGGACACCATCGAGATCGTCACCTCGTCGGGGACCAGCTCACCTGCGTCCATGTACTTCTTCGCCAGCTGGCCGAGCTCGGTGCCGCCCCCGACGTTGGCCCGGAACAGGTCCCCCGTCGAGACCGCCGCCACACCGAGCCGGCCGGCGAGCAGCGCGCCCTGGGTGCCCTTGCCGGCACCCTGCGGGCCGAGCACCAGCAGCCGACGAGCCCCGGTGAGCGTCGCCGCAGCCGGTGTGGCCGGGTCGCTCATCGGAGGAAGCCCTCGTAGCTGCGCTGCTGGAGCTGGCTCTCGATCTGCTTGACGGTGTCGAGTCCGACGCCGACGACGATGAGGATCGTGGTCCCGCCGAAGGGGAAGCTGTTGCCGGCGCCGATGAGCGCGATCGCGATCAGCGGGATGAGGGCGACCAGCGCCAGGTACAGGGACCCGGGGGCGGTGATCCGCGAGAGCACGTAGTCGAGGTACTCCTCGGTGGGCCGGCCGGCCCGCACGCCGGGGATGAACCCGCCGTACTTCTTCATGTTGTCCGCGATCTCCTTCGGGTTGAAGGTGATCGCGACGTAGAAGTAGGTGAAGAAGACGATGAGCAGGAACTCGGCCAGCATGTAGAGCGGGTCGTCGCCGCGGACGAGGTGGCGCTGCACCCACACCGACCAGGGCGCGGTCGAGTTGAAGTTGCTGGCCAGGGCCGGGATGTACAGCAGGCTCGAGGCGAAGATGACCGGGATGACCCCGGCCTGGTTGATCTTCAGCGGGATGTAGGTGGAGCTGCCGCCGTACATCCGCCGGCCGATCATCCGCTTGGCGTAGGTGACCGGTATCCGCCGCTGGGACTGCTCGACGAAGACGATCGCGGCCATGATGACCAGCCCGATGGCGATCACCGCGCCCAGCAGCAGCCAGCCGTTGCTCGTCGCCTCCAGCTTGACCTGCCACAGGTTCGACGGGAACGACGCCGCGATCGAGGTGAAGATCAGGATCGACATGCCGTTGCCGATGCCGCGGTCGGTGATGAGCTCACCGAGCCACATGATCACCGAGGTGGCCGAGACCATGACGAGGACCATGACGATGGTCCGGAACAGGCCGCGGTCGGGAATGACTTCGGCGCTGCAGTTGGGGAACAGCCGGTTGGACCGGGCCAGGGCGATGATCGCGGTCGACTGCAGGACCGCCAGGCCGATGGTCAGGTAGCGGGTGTACTGCGTGATCGCCGCGGTGCCCGACTGGCCCTCGTTCTTGAGCGTCTCCAGCCGCGGGATGACCACGGTGAGCAGCTGCAGGATGATCGACGACGTGATGTACGGCATGATCCCGAGCGCGAAGACCGACAGCTGCAGGAGCGCGCCGCCGGAGAACAGGTTGACCAGGCCGTAGACGTTGTTGGTCGCCGCGCCCGCCAGGCAGGTGCGGACCGCGGCGGTGCTCACGCCGGGGGTCGGGATCGTCGACCCGAGCCGGAACAGCACGATGACCCCGAGGGTGAACAGCAGCTTCTTGCGGAGGTCGGGCGTGCTGAACGCCCTGCCGATCGCGGTCAGCATCCCGTGGCTCCTCATCCCGTACCCGTCGGACCTCGCTGTCTACGCCCCAGCTTGTCACCCGGGACAGCCGGACGGCCGGTCCGAGGACCGGCCGTCAGGGGGTGGTGCCGCTCCGGACCCGCGAGCGGGTCGCAGCGTCCTGCTCCAACCGTCCTGTCAGGCGGTGGTCGCCGTGCCGCCCGCCGCCTCGATGGCGGTGCGGGCCGAGCCCGAGAAGGCGTCCGCCGTCACCTGGAGGGCCACGGTCAGCTCACCGGTGCCGAGGACCTTGACGAGCGACCCCGAGCGGACCGCCCCGCGCGCCACCAGCTCGGTGACGCCGACCTGGCCGCCCTCGGGGAACAGCGTGGCGAGGTCGCCGGTGTTCACGACCTGGTACTGGGTCTTGAACGGGTTCTTGAAGCCCTTGAGCTTGGGGATGCGCATGTGCAGCGGCACCTGGCCGCCCTCGAACCCGTTGTAGACCTGGTAGCGGGCCTTGGTGCCCTTGGTCCCCCGCCCGGCTGTCTTGCCCTTGCTGCCCTCGCCGCGGCCGACCCGGGTCTTCCGGGTCTTCGCGCCCTTGGCCGGCTTCAGGTGGTGGACCTTCAGCAGGGTCGGCTCGGCCGGGGCCGCCGTGGTGGGCGCACCCGATGTCGTCGTGTCAGTGCTCATCAGCGATCTCCTCGACCTCGACCAGGTGTGCGACCGCGAGGACCTGCCCGCGCAGCACGCGCGAGTCGGGCCGGGTGACGGTCTGGCCGATCTTGTTCAGTCCCAGGGTCTTCAGCGTCGCGCGCTGGTCCCGGGCGTAGCCGACGCCGGACTTCCGCTGAGTGATCTTCAGCGAGCCGGTGGTGACGTCCCAGGTGCCGCTCACGACGACGCCGCCAGCCCGGCGGCGCGGGCGCGGAGCAGCGCCGGCGGGGCCACGTCCTCGAGCGGCAGACCGCGGCGGGCCGCCACCTGCTCGGGACGCTCGAGCTTCTGCAGCGCCGCCACCGTCGCGTGGACGATGTTGATCGCGTTGGACGACCCGAGGGACTTGGCCAGGACGTCGTGGACGCCGGCGGCCTCCAGCACCGCGCGGACCGGACCGCCGGCGAGGACGCCGGTACCCGGGGAGGCCGGGCGCAGCATGACCACGCCGGCCGCCTTCTCACCCTGGACCGGGTGGGGGATGGTGCCCTGGATGCGGGGGACCTTGAAGAAGTGCTTCTTGGCCTCCTCGACGCCCTTGGCGATCGCCGCGGGCACCTCCTTGGCCTTCCCGTAGCCAACGCCGACGCTGCCGTCGCCGTCGCCCACGACGACCAAGGCGGTGAAGCTGAAGCGCCGGCCGCCCTTGACGACCTTCGCGACGCGGTTGACGGTCACGAGGCGCTCGACGTAGTTACTGCGCTCGCCGGACGCGCCGCCGCGGCGGTCGTCCCGCCGGTCGCGGCGGTCGCCGCCGCCGGCGGCCCCGCGCTGTTGGGGTGCTGGCATGGGGTCAGACCTTCCTGGTGAGGGGGGCGGGCGGGACGGTCTGCGTGCTCGGGACGCAGGTCACGAGCTGGGTGGCGGCCATCAGAAGTTCAGACCGCCCTCGCGGGCGCCGTCGGCGACCGCCGCGACCCGGCCGTGGTACTGGTTGCCGCCGCGGTCGAACACAACGTCACCGACGCCGGCGGCCTTCGCGCGCTCCGCGACCAGACCGCCCACGCGGCGCGCCTTGGCCGACTTGTCACCGGTGTCCGCCCGCAGCTCGTCCTCCATGGTGGAGGCACTGGCGAGGGTCACCCCGGCGCCGTCGTCGACGACCTGCACGAAGATGTGCCGGGTCGAGCGCGAGACGACCAGGCGCGGCCGCAGGGTCGAGCCCTCGACCTTCTTGCGCACGCGGATGTGGCGCCGGTCGCGGGCGACCCGACGCCCCTTGCGGGCGGGGATCTTGAGGGTGGCGAGACGTGAGGACATCGGTTACCTTCCTGCCTTGCCGACCTTGCGCCGGACGACTTCGCCGACGTACCGGATGCCCTTGCCCTTGTAGGGCTCGGGCTTGCGCAGCATGCGGATCTTGGCGGCGATCTCGCCGACCTGCTGCTTGTCGATCCCCTTGACCGAGAAGTGGGTGGGGTTCTCGACGGTGAAGCTGATGCCGTCGGCCGGCCTGATCGTGATCAGGTGGCTGTACCCGAGCGCGAACTCCAGGTCGGCGCCGCGGGCGGTGACGCGGTAGCCGACGCCCTGGATCTCGAGCTTGCGCTCGTAGCCCTCGGTCACCCCGGTGACCATGTTCGAGACCAGCGTGCGGCTGAGCCCGTGCAGGGACTTGGACACCCGCTGGTCGTCCGGGCGCGACACCAGCAGCGTCCCGTCGTCCTCGCGCGCGATGGTGATCGGCGACGCG
>CAXSIB010000018.1:0-16902 GCA_964237095.1 uncultured Actinomycetales bacterium | reverse complement strand
TCGCGGCCGGCTCGGTGGCCGTCGTGGTCGTCGCCGCCGCCGGCGGGGTGGCCTACGCCCAGCTCCGCGGCGGGGGCAGCCCGTACCGGCTGGCGACCGTCGCGCGCGGGTCGGTCGTCGAGCGGTTCGCGTCGGTCGGGACGGTGGCGTCGGTGCGGTCGGCGACCGTGGCCTTCCCCGTCGCCGGGGCCGTGGCGACCGTCCCGGTGGTCGTCGGGCAGGCCGTCCGGGCCGGGCAGACGGTGGCGACCCTGGACGCGACCGACCTGGCGCAGGCCATCACGGGCGCGAGACAGGCGGTGACGACCGCCCGGCAGACGCTGGCGGCCGACGAGGCCGCGCAGACCGCCGCGGCGACGGCGACGGCGGCGGCGGCGACCGCGGCCACCACCACGACGGCCGCGGCGGCGACCGCCGCGTCGGCGATCGGGTCGACCGTCTCGGGCACCGGGGGGAGCGGGGGCACCGGGAGCACCGGGCGCACCGGCTCGAGCACGGCGCAGCCGACCTCGACCGGCGGTTCCACGGCGAAGGTCACCTCGACCGGCCACGCCCGGGCCACGTCGACCGCCCGGCCGAGCACCACCCCCACGTCCGGGCCGACGTCCACCACCCGGCCGACGACCAGCTCGCGGCCCACGGCGGGACCGACCGGCACGGCCCGTCCCGTCCCCACCGCCACCCCGGCGCCGACCTCGTCGGCGCCGGGGATCCCGGCTCTGGTGACCGCCGTGACCACCGCCCAGGACGCCCTGGTGGCCGACCAGCAGGTCGTCGACACCTACCTCGGTGACGCCCGGGAGGCGGCCGCGGTGTGCGCGAGCGCGGCCGCGAGCGAGGCGGCCCCGTCGGCCACCCCGACCCCGACCTCGACCCCGACGGCCACCGTGAGCACCGCGCCGACGACCACGGCCACGGCGACGGCCACGGCGACGGCCACGCGGATTCCGACGTCCGCGCCCACCTCCACCCCCACCGTCAGTGCCCCGGTGACCCCCTCGGCCGGCAGGGGCCCGACCCGGACCGCGGACGGCGCCGACACGGTCACCACGGTCCGGGCGCACGACGCCGCGTACTCCACCGACGTGTCGGTGCTCGACCAGTGCACGAGCCTCCTCGCGGAGATCGACGACCAGCCGAGCCTGTCGGCGATCGATGCCACCCGGACCACGCTGGCCGCCGACCTCGACCGGGCCGTGAGCGCCCTCGACGACGCCGTCAGCGGCGAGCCGTCCCGGCCCGCGACCCCGACCCCGACCGCGACCCCGACCAGCTCGGCGACGCCGACCGCCACCCCGACCGGCGGCCCCCGGCCGAGCGCGAGTGCCCGCCCCACCGGCTCCGGCCGGCCCTCCGGCCGCTCGACCGCGAGCGCCACCCCGACCAACACCGGTACCGGCGGGGGCACCGGCAGTGGCACGGGCACCGGGTCCCGCTCGGGCTCGCGCTCCGGGTCGAGCCCCGGCTCGAGCCCCGGCTCCACCGCCGGTACCGGGTCGACGACCGGCACCGGCAGCGGCGGCGCCCGGTCGGGGACCGCCTCGACCACCTCGGGCGCGGGTGCCGGCGCCACCGGGACCACCCGGACGAAGCTCGTCACCGCGCAGCAGATCATCGCCGACCAGGCCCGGATCGACGCCGCGGTCGCCGCGGTCGCCGTCGCCCGGCAGGACCGGTCCTACGCCCTGCTGACGACGCCCATCGCGGGGACCGTCGCCGCGGTCGCGATCACGAAGGCCGAGACGGTGAGCGCCGGCTCGAGCACCGAGACGATCACGGTCCTCACCCCGGGTGCCGAGGAGGTCGACACGACCGTGTCCCTCGGCGACATCGGGCGGCTCGCCGTCGGGGACCCGGCGTCGGTGGTCGTCGACGGGCGGACCGACCCGATCCACGGGACGGTCTCCGCGATCGGGCTGCAGGACACCGCGAGCGGCGGCACGACGACGTTCCCGGTGACGGTCGCCCTCGACCCGACGACGGCCACGCTGTTCCAGGGATCCGGGGCGTCGGTGACGGTCACCGCGAAGACGGTCGCGGACGTGGTCACGGTCCCGACGTCGGCCGTGCACACCACGAGCACCGGCTCGACGGTGACGATCATCAAGCGGGGCACGGAAACCGCCGCGCCGGTAGGAGTCGGCGCGGTCGGTGGCGAGCTGACCCAGATCACCTCGGGGCTGACCGTCGGTGAGCAGGTCGTCGTCGCCGACCTCGCGGCCGCGCTCCCGAACACGACGACCACCGCGGCCACGAGTCGGCGTCCCGCCGGCGGCACGGGCACCCGCGGTGGTGCCGACGGCGGCTTCGGCGGCTTCGGCGCCGGCGCGGCCGGGACGGGTGGTCGCCGGGCGGCGGGCTGACGATCCGGCGCGAGCGCGTCGGGTGCTTCGCCGGACACCCCGAGCACATCGGGGACGGGTGGGGCCGATGGGACAGCTGAGGCACCTCAGCCGTCCCGCGAGTCCCGGATCGTCGCGGAGGTGTCCGCCCGCCCGTGGGGCAGCGGGCCCGGCCACCCCGTCGGTGATCGACCCGGCGAACACCGTCGCGGCGGGGTCTGGACCGCGGGCCTCCCAGCCGACACCCTCTCGACCATGCCGCTGCGCGGTTCCTGTCGTGCGGTGACGGGCCGACCGACGTCCGCCGGCCGGGCCGAGCCCGGGGGGTACGCCGCCCGGCGACGAGAGGACGCCTCATGAGGGCTGCACGTCGTCACCTGTCCACCGTCACCGTCGCGGCGTCGACCGCGCTCGTGACCGCGCTCGTCGTCGCCGGCGGCCCCGCTCTGGCCACCACCGTGGTCGACTTCGCGAAGAACGCCGGCGCCGTCAACGGGAAGAAGGCGGTCGCGGCCAACGCGTCGGTGGCCCAGCGCAAGGGAAAGCTGGTCGCGACGGGCGGACTGTCCGGGCAGCTGCCGAACAACATCATCGCCCGCGCGCCCGACTCGTCGAAGCTGCAGGGCGTCCCCCTGTCCGGGCTCGCCGTCAGCTACCTGGACGTCGACGGGACGTGGCTTCCCACGACCGCGATGAAGACCATCTGCCGGACTCCGGTCTTCGTGCCCAAGGCGGACAGCGTCGCCACCATGGAGGTGTCGGAGACCGCCCGGGCAACGACCGTCTCGACCCTCGCCGTGATCTACCCGGTGCTGAGCGGGAACGGCGGGGTCTCCTTCGACGTCGTCGCCGCCCCGACCGGGGCCACGTCGGCGCCGAACGCCTACTCATCGGCGACCACCCACGCCGTGGCTCAGCTCAAGAAGGGGCGCTCCTACGTCTTCGCCGAGATCGGAAACGCCGGGTCCACGATGAACGACGGGCTCTGCTCGGTGGCCGTCCAGATCTCGGCCGCGCTCCCGGGTACCCGCGTCGTCAAGCGGACCCAGCCGATGACGATGGCCCAGCGGCCCGGGACAGAGCTCCTGCGCTGATCCTGCTCGCCGGCTCGGGACACCGCCACCCTCTGTCCAGCCCCGGCCGCGCCCCCGCTACGGCTGCCTCGGCCTCCGTCCGAAGGGAACCAGTGCGCTCCCGCCGCCGGTCACGTGGACCGGCAGGTACGCCCGGCGGTAGAGGCCGCTCGCGAACTCCGCCTCCGCCGCGGCGACGACCGCGTGGGACCGCTGGACCTCGGCCTGCAGCTCCGCGACCCGCGCCTGCAGGGCGATCACCTGGTTCTCCAGGTCCATCACCCGCTTCACGCCGGCGAGGTTCATGCCCTCCTCCTGCGACAGCCGCTGGATCTCGCGCAGCTGCTCGACGTCGCGGGCGGAGTAGCGGCGACCGCCGCCGCCGGCCCGGCCCGGGGTGACCAGGCCGAGCCGGTCGTACTGGCGGAGGGTCTGCGGGTGCATGCCGGACAGCTCGGCGGCCACGGAGATCACGTAGGCCGGGGTCTGCACCTCGATCTCGACGCGGATCGACGCGGACCGGCCGGCCGCGTCCGACGGCTCGCTCATGCCGCGTCCCCGGCCGCCTGACCCGCACCGGTGGTGCGGTCGGCGCGGTCCGCCCGGGCGTCGCGGAGCTTGCGCAGCGCCTCCTTGGACTCGGCGTCCATGGAGTCGGGCCCGGCGTAGTCGATCGTCGCGAGCAGGTCGCCGCGGGTGCCGTCCTTGCGGGTGATGCCCCGCCCGCGGACCCGCAGGACCCGGCCGCTCGGCGTGTTCTCCGCGACCTTCAGCTTCACCGGCTGGCCTTCCAGCGTCGGGACCGACGCCGTGCCGCCGAACACCGCGTCCAGGTAGGGGATCGACACGGTGGTGGTGAGGTTGTCCCCGGACCGGCCGAAGGTGTGGTCGGGCTCGACGTGGACGGTGAGGAGCAGGTCACCGGCCGCGCCGCCGTTCTCCCCGGCCGCGCCCTTGCCGCGCAGGCGGAGCATCGAGCCGTCGGCGACCCCGGCCGGGACCCGGACCCGCATGGTGGCGGTCGAGGTGCCGCGCCCGGAGCCGTGGCAGACCGGGCACGGGTCGTCGACGACGAGACCGCGGCCGCGGCAGTCGCGGCACGGCTCGGTGGTGGCGAAGCCGCCCTCGTTCTTCAGGCGCATCCCCGTGCCGGAGCAGGTGGTGCAGATGCGCGGCATGGTCCCGGCCTTGGCCCCCGTGCCGCGGCACGCCGGGCACGGCGCCGAGCTGGTCGTCTGGAGCGGGACCGTCACGCCCTCGACGGCGGAGCGGAACGGGATCGCCACCTCCGACTCGACGTCCGCGCCGCGACGTCCGCGGCTGGTCGTGGTGCGCCCGCTCTGCTTGAAGATCCCGCCGAGGACGTCGCCCAGCCCGCCGGCCTGTGGGCTGCCGGTGCCGGGGGCGCTGCGACCACCGGCCCCGAACAGGTCGCCGAGGTCGAAGGTGAAGCCGCCCTGGTTGCCGGTGCTCGGCGCACCCGACCCGCCGCCGCGGCCGAAGCCGCGGAAGGGGTTCCCGAACAGCGACCTGGCCTCGTCGTACTCCTTGCGCTTGGCCGGGTCGGACAGGATCGAGTTCGCCTCGGAGATCGACTTGAACCGCGCCTCGGCGGCCTTGTCGCCCTTGTGGTGGTCGGGGTGGTTGTCCCGCGCCAGCTTCCGGTAGGACTTCTTGATCGCCGCGGCGTCGGCGTCCTTGGGCACACCGAGGACCTTGTAGAAGTCCTTGTCCGCCCAGTCCGCTGCGCTCATGCGCGTGACGCCACCTCTCTGATCGGTCCTGCCGGGACAGTGCTCGTGGTGGTGCGGTCGGTGGTGGAGACGGGCGATGGGCTCGGTGGCGGCGGCGGTCCGGGGACCACCGCCACCACCGACCCTGTCACCGGCCCGGGCCGGCCGTCGATCAGACCGCTCAGACCGCTCGGACCGCTCAGGCCGGTCCGGCCGCGGCGCTCGCGGGCTCCGGCTCGCTGACCCCGACCCGGGCGGGCCGGACGATCCGGTCGCCCATCCGGTAGCCGACCGAGATCACGGTCGTGCACGTGGGCTCGGTGACGTCGGCGGAGTAGCCGTGGAGCAGGGCCTCGTGCCGGGTGGGGTCGAACGGGTCGCCGACCTCGCCGAAACGCACGAGGCCGAGCTTGCCGACGATCGCCTCGAGGCTGTCGGCGACGCTGCGGAAGCCCTGGGAGAGCTCCTCGTACTGCTTCGCGCGGTCGATGTCGTCGAGGACCCCCAGCAGGGACTGGGCGAGGGTGACGCTGGCCTGCTCGCGCACGACCTCGCGGTCCCGGTCGACCCGGCGCCGGTAGTTCGCGTACTCGGCGCTGACCCGCTGCAGGTCCGCGGTCCGCTCGAGGACCGCGGCCCGCGCGGTCTCGACCTCGGCCAGCAGGCCCGCATCGGTCACGACCCCGTCGGCCGGGCCGGCCGCGTCAGGCCCGAAGTCGGCCGGGTCGATCACCGGCCCGCCGTCCGCCGGCGCGGCGGTCGCGCCGGTGGCCGCCGGGTACGGGGTGTCGGCGTCGGCGCGGACGCGGCGGCGGTCCCGCACGACAGGTTCGTCGCGCGGGCCGCCGTCCTCGCCCGCACCCGTTCCGGGGTGGGGTGTGCTGCTCACTTGGACCGGTTCTCCCCGTCCTCGTCCACGATCTCCGCGTCGACGACGTCGTCGTCGGCGGAGCCGGTCGAGCTGCCGCCGTCGGACGGGCCGTCGAACGTGGGCCCGTCGCCGCCGTCGCCGCCGCCCTGGACGTTCGCGTAGAGCGCCGCCCCGAGCTTCTGGCTGGTGCGGGCCAGGTTGTCCGTCGCCGTCTTGATGGCGGCGGAGTCCTCACCCTCGAGGGTCTTCTTGACCTCGGCGATCGACTCCTGGACCTCGGTCTTCGCGTCGGCGGGGAGCTTGTCCTCGTTGTCGGCGATGAACTTCTCGGTCTGGTAGACGAGGGAGTCCGCGGTGTTGCGCGTCTCGACGGTCTCCCGGCGGGAGCGGTCCTCCTCGGCGTACTGCTCGGCCTCGCGCATCATGCGCTCGATGTCGTCCTTCGGCAGGCCCGAGCCGCCGGTGATCGTCATCGACTGCTCCTTGCCCGTGCCGAGGTCCTTGGCGTTGACGTGGACGATGCCGTTCGCGTCGATGTCGAAGGTGACCTCGATCTGCGGGACACCACGGGGTGCCGGCGGCAGGCCCGTGAGCTCGAAGTTGCCGAGGCTCTTGTTGTTGCGGGCCATCTCGCGCTCGCCCTGGAAGATCTGGATCATCACCGACGGCTGGTTGTCGTCCGCGGTGGTGAACTTCTCCGAGCGCTTGGTCGGGATCGTGGTGTTGCGCTCGATGATCTTCGTCATGATTCCGCCCTTGGTCTCGATCCCCAGGGACAGCGGGGTGACGTCGAGGAGCAGGACGTCCTTCACCTCGCCCTTGAGCACGCCGCCCTGGAGGCTGGCGCCGACGGCGACGACCTCGTCCGGGTTGACGCCCTTGTTGGGCTCCTTGCCGCCGGTCAGCTCACGGACGAGGTCCGCGACCGCGGGCATGCGGGTCGAGCCGCCGACGAGCACGACGTGCTCGATGGCGCCGACGAGCACCCCGGCGTCCTTGATGACCTGCTCGAACGGGTGCCGGCAGCGGTCCAGGAGGTCGGCGGTCAGCCGCTGGAACTCCGCGCGGGTGATCTTGACGTCGAGGTGGAGCGGGCCGTTCTCGCCCAGGGTGATGTAGGGCAGGTTGATCGAGGTCTCACTGGAGCTCGACAGCTCGATCTTGGCCTTCTCCGACGCCTCGGACAGCCGCTGCAGGGCGATCTTGTCCTTGGACAGGTCGATGCCGTTCTGGTTCTTGAACGTGTCCGCGAGGTGCTTGACGACCCGGTTGTCCCAGTCGTCGCCACCGAGGTGGTTGTCCCCGCTGGTGGCCTTCACCTCGACGACGCCCTCGCCGATCTCCAGCAGGGACACGTCGAACGTGCCGCCGCCGAGGTCGAAGACGAGGATGCGCTGCTCCTCGCTGCCCTTGTCCAGGCCGTAGGCCAGGGCCGCCGCGGTCGGCTCGTTGACGATGCGCAGGACGTTGAGGCCCGCGATCTCACCGGCCTCCTTGGTGGCGGTGCGCTGGGCGTCGTTGAAGTACGCCGGGACGGTGATGACCGCGTCGGTGACCTTCTCGCCCAGGTAGGACTCCGCGTCGCGCTTCAGCTTCTGCAGGATGAACGCTGAGATCTGCTGCGCGGTGAACTTCTTGTCGTCGATCGAGGTCGTCCAGTTGCTGCCCATGTGGCGCTTCACCGAACGGATGGTGCGGTCGACGTTGGTGACGGCCTGGCGCTTGGCGACCTCGCCGACCAGGACCTCACCGTTCTTGGCGAAGGCGACGACCGACGGCGTGGTGCGGGCCCCCTCGGCGTTCGCGATGACGGTGGGCTCACCGCCCTCGAGGACGGCGACGACTGAGTTGGTGGTGCCGAGGTCGATTCCGACCGCACGTGCCATGGGTGGTTCCTCCGATGAGCGGGATGAGCTGGACGAGTCAGGATGGACGCTAGTTGAGCTTACTGGGCTCAAGTCTACGGGGGAGCGGGCCGGCCGTCAAACTCGACCTGAGCCTCTGCGTGTCAAGTCCAACGGGCGGCGGGCCGTCCTTCTTCCCGCGCCGGTCCAGCCGCCGGCGGCGTCACTCCGCCGTCTGACGGCGTCGTCCCGATTGACAGTGACGCCGTATGACGTCACAGTGGTGTCATGAAGCTCGAACCGTTCGTCACCCAGCTGCGGCAGGACCTCGCGACCGCCACCGACAGCGCCAGCCCAGAGGTCGCCGAGGCTGCGGCCCGCCTCGTCCGGTCCCTCGAGCCGGCGCTCCGGCTCGTCCTGCTGGAGGCGGTCGGCTCGGCCGTCGCCGAGCTGAACGGCGCGCTCGCCGAGCGCGCCGACACCCTCGGCGCGCTCGTCACCGCCGATCTCAGGCTCCGCGGCCGCGACCCCGAGGTGGTCCTCGACGTCACCGGTCTCGGCGCGCCCGAGCCGGAGGCCGGCCGAGACGTCAACGTGGACAGCGCTGTCGACGCGGGCCAGCCGTTCGAGGTCGACGACGACGGCAACGTCACCCGTGTCACCCTCCGACTCCCGGAAGGACTCAAGTCCATGATCGACTCAGCGGCCGGCGTCGCCGGTACCTCCCTCAACTCCTACGTCGCGCGGACCCTCGCGGACGCCCTGCGCAGCGGCCTGACCGGCCCACAGGGGCCGTTCGGGACCCCCCCGCCGCCCCCGCCGGGTGCGCCGACCAGCCGTCGCTCCGGGTCCAAGGTCCGCGGGTGGGTCCGGTGACCGGCCTGATGGGGCCGCTGTCCTACTCCCTCACCACGCTGGCCGACCCCCTGACCGGTGGTCCCCGCCCGACCGAGGACCTCGTGGTGGACCTCGCGGCGTCACGCCGATCGATCGTGACGCCAGCGCGACGCACGTCCCGTCCCCGCGGCGTCACCACGGCGCTGCGGCACCTCTTCCACCCCACCGCCGTCCGGACAGGAGCCTGAGATGACCAGCTACGAGATGCCCGCCACCACCGACACCGGGGTGCGCCGGGTCTTCGACCTCGACGGACCGGTGCGCGTCGACGTCGAGAACCCGTCGGGAGAGATCCGGGTGGAGGCCGGCGAGCCCGGCCGGGCCCGGGTCGAGGCCGACAGCGACGGCGGCCGCGAAGGGCTCGACAAGGTCCAGGTCGGACTCGACCACGGCGTGCTGCGGGTCGTGGTGCCCCGCGGCCAGCGCCGCTGGTTCGGCAGCGACCGGGGTGTCGTGCTGCGGATCGTCGTGCCGGCGGGGTCCGCGGTCACCGCCCAGACCGAGTCCGGTGAGCTGACCCTCGTCGGCTCCCTCGGCGACGCCGACCTGCGGGCCGCCTCGGGCGAGGTCTCCGTCGGCGAGGTCACCGGCCTGCGGGTCCGGTCGGCGTCCGGCGACGTGCGGGTGTCCCGCGTCACCGGGGAGTGCCGCGTCGCCACGGCGTCGGGCGACATCGAGGTCGGGGACGTGGGCGGCCGGGCGCAGGCCGAGACGGCGTCGGGTGGGATCGAGCTCGGCCGGGTCGCCGGTGAGGTCGAGGTGTCGACCGCGTCCGGGGACGTGGAGGTCGGGGACGCGGGTGGGGACCTGCGGGCGCGCACGCTGTCGGGCGATGTCCGGCTGCGTCGGGTCGGCGGTTCGAGGGTCCAGGTCACGGGCGCGTCGGGCGACGTCGAGATCGGGGTCCCCGAGGGGGTCGCCGCGTGGCTCGACCTCACCTCCGCCGCCGGCGACGTCGACAGCGATCTCCCCGACACCGGCGAGCCCGAGCCGGGCAGCCCCACGGTCGAGGTCCGCGCGATCACGGCGTCCGGGGACATTCGCATCCACCGCGCCTGACCCGACGCAGGGCCCGGCCGGTCCCTCGCGGCCGGGCCCTGCATCGTGCCGGGCGGAGCCCTGCAACGTCGGCCGAGGCCGGCGGCGACGGGGGTCGCGCGGCCAGCTTGTATGCTGCCGTCGGCACCTCGCGGGTGTAGTTCAATGGTAGAACTTCAGCTTCCCAAGCTGATAGCGCGGGTTCGATTCCCGTCACCCGCTCCAGCCGGCACAGCTCTTCCACGGCCCAGGGTGCCCTGTCAGCTGCGGGCCCCGTCGCGACCCGGCGTGACGCAGCGCAGTCCGTGGGTGGCTGCGGCACTGGTCAATCGCTCGTCGTACGAGACGAACGCGGTGAGTTCAGTGGCGATCGACAAGGCGCTGGCCAGGTGGAGGGCGTCCGGGCTGCGCAGCAGCGGCCCCTCGATCTCCCCGGCGTCCGCGACCACGGCCCGGGACAACGGGACGGAGTCGAGGCGGGCCAGCAGATCCCGCGCAGCAGGCAGGGTCCGCGGATCGAAGCGTCGACAGGTGCGGAGCACCTCGACGGTGGCCAGGTCGCTGCTGACGAGCGACGCTGTCCCCTGCTCCTCGAGCCACTCGTCGAGCGCCGCACTCTCGACCTCTTCCCGGATGAGCTTCACCAGGGCCGAGGAGTCGAGGTAGATCACAACCTGTCAGCGCGCAGCTCGTCGAGCACCTGCTCGGAGTCGGGCTCACCGGGACGCCTGGCGATGCGGGTCGGGAGCCGGAACGGCCGCAGGCCCGGGACGAGGCGTCCCTCGGCGATCAGCCGGGCGCGGTCGTCGCTGTCCGACTCGGGAGGTACGAGCCTTGCAACCAGCCGACCGCGCTCGGTGACCTCGACGGTCTCGCCCGCCTTGACGCGATCGAGATAGCGGCTGGCGTGCTGCCGGAGCTCACGCACCCCGATCCGCTCCACGCTCGAAAGGCAGCACTCGACGTGCTACTGGCTTCGTCCGGTCCACAATCGATGGGACCCGTGGCCGTCGTCGTGGAGGTGCTGATGCAGGTGCGGGTGGCGCGGCAGACCGGGCGACTGGCCGCGGTGGTGGCCTTCTACCGGGACGGACTCGGGCTGCCGGAGATCGCGCGGTTCGACGACCACGACGGGTACAGCGGGGTGATGCTGGGCCTGCCCGGGACGCAGACGCACCTCGAGTTCACCGCCACCGCCCACGGATCCCCTCCCGCGGCCCACGTCGAGGACCTGCTGGTGCTCTACCTGGGCAGCCGGGCGGAGGTCGACCGGACCGTGGCCCGCGCCGGCGTGCCCCCGGTGGCGAGCGCCAACCCGTACTGGGATCGGGTCGGGGTCACCGTGCCCGATCCCGACGGCTTCCGCGTCGTGCTGGTCGCCGACTCCTGGTCGCTCTAGGCAGGCCGAGATGCCGCCGCGCTGATCCGGCTGGCCCCCGCACCAACCTGTAGGGTCCCTATTCATTGGCCGCAGCGGCCAGTGCGCGCCCCTACCCCGTGAGGACACCGACCATGACCGACGACCACTCCACCCGCCACGTCCGCCTCGAGGAGAACGGCCGGCTGGTGGCGAGCGCCGAGGTCCGGACCCCCGAGGGAGGCGCCGCGCAGGCGTCGCTCCACGTCGAGCCCGGCCACCTGCCCCCGGGGACCCGGTCCGCGCTCGTGGACGCGGTGCTCGACGCCGCCGACGCTCGGCCCGGGGACCGGCTCACCGCGTCGGCGCCCCTCGGGGACGCCGAGATCCTCGACCGGGTCCACGACCGCTACACCGACGTCAGCACACGCTCCGCCGGCAGCACGGTGCTCATCGACGCGACCGGCCGCACCGACGATGACCAGCCCGTCGCAGGCACGGCCTGAGCGGAGCACGATCCCCACATCCACACCGCGCCGAGTGGCCGGGAGCGTCAGGGCGGGGGTGTTCGCGGGGAGGAACCGCGCAAGCCGGCCGCGCGTCTCAAGGCCATGAGATGTCCGCGCCGACGGGCCCGGCCTCCTCGCGCCGGTCGCGCTCCTCTGCGGGTGCTCCGGGACGGCGCCGGCCGCGACGAACCAGACGTCGACGCCCTCGGTGCCGCCCACCGCCCACCCGCCTCGACCTCACGGCTCGTCGACGGTCAGGATCCCGCGGCCGTCGACCGCGACGGTGTGGGCGACACCCGACCCGCTGACCACGCTCACGGCCAGGGGGCCGCCACCGGCCCGGGTGTCGGCGGTCGGGAACCAGACCCGGGGGGAGGACACGACGATGAGCAGGCCGTGGACGTCACCGACGGGGCGGAAGTCGTCGGAGCCGGGACCGAACGCGGACTCATCCAGTGCGGCGGTCAATGCCCGAGCCGCCGCCGCCGCGTCGGGGACGGCGATCCCGACCTCGCTCACCGACACGACGTCGGCCGCACGGAACCCCTGCGCCGGCTGGGCTTGGACGTCGTGGCGGGCGATGAGCTCGAGGATCGTCCCGTCCGGGCCGGTGAAGTAGACCGAGGACGAGTTCCAGGTCCCGGGTCCGTCGAACCGGTCCGAGCCGTCCCGGACGAGCAGCGGCACCCGCTGTTCGAGCCACCGATGGGCGTCCGCCAGCCGCTCCTCGGGGACGTCGAACGCGACGTGGTGACACCCCGGACCGGTCGGGCCGGACACGAACGTCACCTCCGACGACCCGACCGACACCGTCACCTCGCCGGCGTCGGCGACGGCGGGCAGGCCCAGGACGTCGCCGTACCAGCGGGCCGTCGCGTCGAGGTCGCGGGTCGTGAGCCGGGCCCGGGTGATCCTCACGGGCGGTCCCTCCGTCGGTGATGGTGCCGGGGCCGAGGCGCCTTCGCTCCGCCGAGGCCATGGTCCAGCGTGGCCCGAGCACGGCCCCTCCGATGCGTACAATCGTACGCATGGCGGCCCGGCGGTGACCGTCCGCCCCGGAGCACGGCCGCGACCGGCTCGGCGGTTCGACCCCGACCGCCGGGACCGCCTCATCGACGCCACCATCGACGCCCTCGCCGAGCACGGGGTCGCGGGCACCACCCACCGGGTGATCGCCGCCGCCGCGGACGTGCCGCTCGGTTCCGTGACCTACCACTTCGCGAGCCTCGACGAGCTGCGCACGCTGGCGTTCACCCGTCACGCCGAGGCGATGTCGGTCCTCTTCGCGGCCCATTTCGACGCGGTGGCCACCCGCGCCGACCTGGTCGAGGCCGTCGTCGACCTCGTCCACGGCGGCACCGGGGACCATCACGACGCCCTGGTCAGCTTCGAGCTCTACCTCGCGGCGCTGCGGAACCCCGAGCTGCGCGCGGTCACCGAGGTGTGGATGCGGACCAGCCGGGCCGTCCTCGAGCGGTTCGTGGACCCCGACACCGCCCGCGGTCTCGACGCGCTCACCGAGGGCCTGACCATCCACGACCTCCTGGGCACCGCCCCCCGCCCGAGGGAGGTCACCCGCGCCGCCGTCGTCCGGGCCCTCACCCCGACCGTTCCGCCTACTCCGATTCCCGACCCACCGCCGTCCGGCCCCGACGAGAAGAGCTCATGACCCACCCCGCCCCCGCGCCGTCCGCCCCGACCCGGGACCAGGTCGGCGCCGCCCGCCGCGCGACCTACACCGTGTTCGCGGGTTCCGGTTTCGCCATCGCCACCTGGGCGTCGCGGATCCCCCAGGTCCGCACCCACTTCGCCCTCGACCCCGCCCGCCTCGGCCTGGTCCTGTTCGCGATCGCCGCCGGCTCGGTCGTCTCCCTGCCGCTGTCGGGACCGGTCGTGGCCCGGATCGGGTCCCGCCGGGCCGTCGCCGCGATGGCGACCGTGCTCGCCGTCGCCCTCGGCATCGTCGCGGTCGGGTACCGGGTCGGCCTGCTGCCGGTCGTGATCGGGCTGTTCGTGCTCGGCCTCGGCAACGGGTTCTGGGACGTCGCGATGAACGTCCAGGCCGCGGTCGTCGAACGGCACACCGGGCGCTCGATCATGTCGAAGTTCCATGCGGGGTTCAGTATCGGGACCGTCGCCGGCGCCCTCGTCGGAGTCGCGATGGTGGCGCTGCACGTCGGGGTGAGCGTCCACCTCGGCGCTGTCGCGGTGCTCGTGCTGGTCGCCGTGCCCTGGTCGACCCGCGGGTTCGTCGCCGACCACGACGGCCACCCGGACGCAGAGCCGGCCACTGCCGGGACCACGACCACCGCCGCCGGTACGCCCATCGCTGCCACCGACACCGTCGATCCCTCAGCGGGGCTCGGGTCCGCGCCCGTCCGGCGCAGCGCGCTGGCCCCCTGGCGGGAGCGGCGCACCGTCCTGGTCGGGCTCGTCGTGCTCGCGTTCACCTTCGGCGAGGGTGCGGGCGGTGACTGGATCAGCGTGTCGGTCATCGACCACCACCACGCGGCCGCCGCGGTCGGGACCCTGGGCTACGCCGTCTTCCTGACCGCGATGACCGCGACCCGGTGGTTCGGCTCGGGGCTGCTGGACCGGTACGGGCGGGTCCGGGTCCTGCGGTCCCTCGCCGTCCTCGCCGCGGCCGGCGTCGTGGTCTTCGTGTTCAGCCCGAACACGCCGCTGGCGTTCGTGGGCGCGGTCATGTGGGGTCTCGGGGCGTCCCTCGGCTTCCCGGTCGGCATGAGCGCCGGCGCGGACGAGCCGCGCTTCGCCGCGGGCCGGGTCAGCGTCATCGCGTCCATCGGCTACTGCGCGTTCCTCGGCGGGCCGCCGCTGATCGGTCTGCTCGGCAACCACGTGAGCATCGACCACGCCCTGCTCGCCGTCGCCGTCCTGCTCGTGGTCGCGGTGCTGCTGGCCGGGGCCACCCGCCCGCTGGTCCCGGGGGCACCCGCCGTCCGCGAGGCGTCCGTCCCGGAGGAGCTCGTCGGCTGACCTCCGCGGCGGGGCTCAGCGTCCCGTCGTCGCGCCGGAGAGATCTCCGGGTGTCCGTCCCGAGGCCGCGGTGAACCGGGCCGCCACCTCGGTGTCGGGGTCCACGACCAGCCCGGACGACGTCGAGACGAGGACCGTCGCCCGCTCCCAGGGCCGGTCCGCGGTCATCAGGGCCGCCTCCTCGACCTCCCACTCCTCGACCAGCCGGGTCTGCTCGGGGCTCGTGCCGTCGCGGTCGGCGAGGCGCCGGACCGCGGCGTCGGGGTCACAGTCGACCCACACCGACCCCGCGAGCCAGCCGGTCAGCGCGAGGCGGCTCGACCCGGTGCCCTCGACCAGCACCGGCCCCGCACCCGCCGCCACCTCGACGGCGCCCGGCCGGCCCCGCCGCTCCCACGCGGGCGGGCGGAAGCTGACGGCGCCGCGGTCCCGGACGGGGCGCAGGACGCCGTCGACGAGGAGGTCGGTCCAGCCGAAGAAGGACTCCCACCAGGCGATGTCGTCGGTGTGGACGACGCTCGACCCCGGCCAGCGGGCGGCGAGGGCGTCGGTCAGGACGGTCTTGCCGCTGCCGCCGCGGCCGTCCACCGCGAGCACCGGTCGCCCTGTCGACGCCCGCAGCCGGCTCCGCAGCTGCGTCGCGAAGTCGTCCCACGGCAGGACGTCCCAGGGTCCGGGCTGACCCGGCGGTCTCCGGGCGACGCTCGGGAACGGCGTCGGCCCTGCCTCGGTGGTGACCGGTCCGTCGCTCATCGCCCCAGCCTCCCGGCCGACCCCGACTCCGGACAACCGGTTCCGGACCACCGTGTCGGATCACCGCCTCGAACCACTGTCGCGGGCGGCTCAGCGGCGGACGGGCTCCCCGGCGTAGGTGCCGAACGACCAGCGGTTGCCCTCCGGGTCCAGCGCGGCGAAGTCCCGGGAGCCGTAGTCGGTCTCGTGCAGGGGCTGGGTGATCCGCGCTCCGGCGGCGACCGCGCGGTCGTGCACCGCGTCCGGGTGCGCGGTCACCACGTAGGCGCCGAACGTGCCCGGCGGCAGCGCCCACACGTCCTCCGCCCCCGGGCGACCGGTCGAGCCGAGCATGATCCCGCCGCCCTCGGGCCACGCCAGCTGGGCGTGGACGACGTGGTCGCCACCGCCGTCGGGCTGGTCGCCCCAGGCGACGACCTCGACGAAGCCGAAGGCCTCCACGAGGAAGCGGATGAGGCCGCGGGCGTCGGCCGCCCGCAGGGTCGGCCACACCTGCGGCGGCGGCGCCTCCCCGGTGCCGGAGGCGGTGTCGGTCGTGCTGGTCTGCGTCATGGCTGACACCCTCCCGCCCCACCGCCGTCGGCGTCTTGGACGAATCGGCCCTCGTCGCGCAGCCATGCCGACGGGGTCGTCCGGCACGTGATCGCATCGGCGGCCCACGACTCCGGGCTCGCGGCTCCGCGACGCGTCGTGCTCATCCGTCGGTGATGCGCTCGCGGCCGGCCGTCGGACCAGATCGCGTGCACTGGCGTCCTCGTACGGCCTCCGTGCCCGTGGCGTCGGCCTGATGGGCCGACTCGGAGTACTCGGGTGGACATCCGGCTCGCCGGGATCGAGGTCGGCGACCGCCCGATCGCGACCGTCCGGGCTCGGCGGCCCGGGCTGGACGACTCCGGTCGACCTGCCCCCCGGGGTGGGGCCGACAGTCCGGGCTCGCGCGCCGGCTGGCCGTCGGACGGGTCAGGCGGTCGCGGCCGCCGCGGCGGCGGCCGCGCGGGCGTCGACCCGCTCGCGCTGCGGGATCACCGTGTACTTCGGGTCCTTCGCGCTGTCCTGTCCCGCGTAGAAGATCGCGCAGCGGGTGGCGAGCGAACCGCCCAGCAGGGCGACGCCGGCGACCGCGGACAGTGGGCGCGACCGCCCCGACACCGCGGCCAGCACGGCGCCGGCGGCGGTGAGGACCTCCGACACCCGGTGCCAGCGGCCCGGCGTGCCCTGCTCGAGGGCCTCGGCGGCCAGCCCCATCGACCTCTTCATCGGCACCTGGACGGCCAGCTCGACCAGCGCCCCGACGACGGCGGCCCGCCGCGCCGGACCGGACTGGCCGAGCGGCGTCCCGATGAGGGCGGCCCCGCCCGCGGCCGCGGCGGCCGAGCCGGCGAAGACGAACGGCATCTCCCGGCGGGCCTCGAACCAGGCGGGGCTGGCGGTGTCGGTCAGCAGGACCGCGGTGTAGGTGGCGACCGCCGGCGCGATGACGGCGGCCGC
>CAXSIB010000017.1:1636-18398 GCA_964237095.1 uncultured Actinomycetales bacterium | reverse complement strand
CATCATCGCGATGGTGGCCGGGATGCCCCGCGCGCTGTTCCCGGAGATGGCGGAGCGGACCTTCGGCGACCCGCCCGGCGGCGGGACCGCGCTCGGCCTGCTCAACGCGGGCATCGGGATCGGCGCGATCCTCGGCGGTCTCACCTCGGGCTGGATGGCGCGGGTGGGTCGCCAGGGCCGCGCGGTCACCCTGGCCATCGGTGTCTGGGGGGTCGCGATGATCGGGCTCGGGCTGTCGGGGTCGCTGTTCTTCGCGGTCGGCTTCCTCGCCCTCGGCGGCTTCGCGGACAACGTCAGCTCGATCTTCCGGTCGACGATCCTGCAGAGCGCCGCGGACGACCGGCTCCGCGGGCGCCTGCAGGGGGTGTTCACGGTGGTCGTCGCGGGCGGCCCGCGGATCGCGGACATCGTGCACGGGACCGCCGCCGCCGTCGTGTCCCCGCGGGAGGTCGCGGCGCTCGGCGGGGTGGCCGTCATCGCCCTGCTCGCGCTCGTCCTCTTCCCGCTGACGGCCTTCTGGACCTACGACGCCCACGCCCGGCGGGCGGCCCCGGACGGCACCGCGGAAGCGGCCGTCCCGACCGCCGCCTGAGCCACCGCCTCGCTCCGACGAATCCCCTTTACCACACCTCTGTACGAACGGGCCCGCGACCCCTATGGTGAGCGCCCATGACGCAGACACCGTCGCCTGACGTGCCCCCGTACCCGCCCACCGAGGCGTCCTACGGGGAGCCGCAGGCGCCGTACGGCACCGGGCAGTCCCCGTACGGCGCCAACGGGCTGGGGCAGCCGCTCTCGCCCGCCGCGCTGCCGTGGCGGGCCGGGACGGACGACAACACCTGGGCGCTGCTCGCCCACGTCGGCGCGATCTTCTTCTCCTTCGTCGCACCGCTCATCGTCCTGCTGACGAAGGGCAAGGAGTCCGGGTACGTCCGCGACCAGTCCGTCGAGGCCCTGAACTGGACGATCACCCTCGCCATCGGCTGGGTGGCGGTCGGGATCCTCGCCGCCATCACCCTCGGGCTCGGGTTCGTCCTCTACCCGGTCATCGCGATCGTCGCCCTGGTCTTCGGGATCATCGCCACCCTCGCTGCGAGCCGCGGCGAGACCTACCGCTACCCGTGGGCGCTGCGCCTGGTCAAGTAGGCGGCCCGGCCCCGGCCGGGCGCGCCTCGGAGGTGCGGGACCCGCGCCCCCGGGGTGAGCTGGGTCGGTGACGCCGACCCGCGGGACGCGACCTCGAGCCGACGCGGGTCCGGCGGCCGACCCGCCGGGAGGCGACTCCCCGGAAGCCGGCCCCCCGGACACCGATCCCTCCAGCACCCGGTGGCTGTTCGGGGACCAGCTCGGACCGCACTTCCTCGACGGTCCCGACCAGCCCGTCCTGATCATCGAGAGCCGCGCCGTGTTCGCCCGACGGCGGTTCCACCGGGCCAAGGCCCACCTCGTCCTCTCGGCGATGCGCCACCGCGCCGCCGAGCTGGGCGACCGCGTCACCTACCTGCGGACGGGCACCTACCGCGAGGGCCTCGCGCAGGTCGACGGTCCGCTGTCGGTGCGCCAGCCCACGTCGTGGGCGGCGGACCGGTTCGTCCGCCGGCTCGCGGGCGAGCGGGACCTGACCGTCCTGCGAGCCCGCGGCTTCGCCAGCACGCACGAGGACTTCGAGGCGTGGGCCGGCTCCCGCGGGGCGAAGAGGCTGCTCATGGAGGACTTCTACCGCGACGCCCGGACCCGGCTCGGGGTCCTCCTCGACGGGGCCGAGCCGGCGGGCGGGACGTGGAACTACGACCACGACAACCGCGAGGCCCCCCCGAGGACGGGGACGCTGACCGTCGACGGGCCCTGGCTCGCGACCGAGGACGAGATCGATGACGAGGTCCGCGCCGACCTCGACCGCTGGGCGGCCGACGGGGACGTCTCCTTCGTCGGCGACGACGGGCCCCGGGTGTTCGCGGCCAGCCGGGCCGAGTCCCTGGCGGCGCTGGACGTGTTCGTCGACCGCCGCCTCGGGGCCTTCGGGCCGATCGAGGACGCGATGCTGGCCGACGAGCCGTGGATGAGCCACTCGATGCTGTCCGCGCCGATGAACCTCGGGCTGCTGGACCCGATGGAGCTGGTCGAGCGCGCCGAGCAGGCCTACCGAGCCGACGGCGTGGCGCTGAACTCCGTCGAGGGGTTCATCCGCCAGGTCATGGGGTGGCGGGACTACATCTGGCACCTCTACTGGCACCTCGGCCCGGACTACCGGTCCCGCAACGCCCTCCACGCCACCCGCCCGATGCCGGACTGGCTGGCCGACCTCGACGCCGACGCGATCGGGGCGGCGTGCCTCGGCGGGATCGTCGGGGACCTGCGGGCGCGCGGCTGGGTGCACCACATCCCGCGCCTCATGGTGCTCGGCAACTGGATGCTCACCCATGGGATCGACCCGGCCGCGGCCACCGACTGGTTCCACCGGTGCTTCGTCGACGGCTACGACTGGGTGATGGTCCCCAACGTCGTCGGGATGAGCCAGCACGCCGACCACGGCGTCGTCGCGACCAAGCCCTACGCCTCGGGCGGGGCCTACATCAACCGGATGAGCGACTACTGCGGCGGCTGCCGGTACGACCCGAAGGTCCGCGTCGGGGAGACCGCCTGCCCGTTCACCGCCGCCTACTGGACCTTCCTCGACGACCACGCCGACGACCTGCGGCGCAACTTCCGGATGGCGCGGGCGGTCAACGGCCTCGACCGGCTGAAGGACCTGCCCGAGCTGCGCGTCCAGGAACGGGCCCGGGGGACCTCGGCCCCCTGAGGCTGGGTCGAGATCGGGGTCGGGGGCGCGTCGCGGACCAGGCAGGCTGGGACCGTGACCACCACCGACGTGCCCGCCACCTCGTCCGAGTCCCGCCGCGTCCTCCCCCACGGCTCGTGGCCGTCGCCGATCTCGGCGGCGGACCTGGCCGGTCCCGCCGGCCGGCCGCAGTGGCCGGGGTTCGTCGACGGCGCGCTGTGGTGGTCGGAGACGCGGCCCGGCGAGGGCGGGCGGACCGCTGTCGTCCGCGCCGCCGAGGCGGGCGCGGCCGGGATCACCGGAGCGGTCGTCGAGGTGCTCCCCGGACCGTGGAGCGCCAGCACGCGGGTCCACGAGTACGGCGGTCGCAGCTGGCTCGTGCTCCACGCGCCGGCCGGGCCGGTGCTCGTCTTCGCGGAGGACTCCGACCAGCGGCTGTACGCGATGGAGCCCGGGGTCGACGGCCGGCCGGGCACGACCCCGCGGCCGATCACGCCCGAGCCGGAGCCGGGGCACTCCCTGCGCTACGCCGACCCGGTGGCCGGGGCCGGCGGCGACCGGCTGCTGTGCGTCCGGGAGGCGCACACCCCCGACGGGATCCGGCGGCACCTGGTCGAGGTCCGCCTCACCGGGGAGGTCCGCGAGCTGGCCGGCGGGAGTGACTTCCTCGCGTTCCCGCGGCCCTCGCCGGACGGGGGGCACCTGGCCTGGATCGCCTGGGACCACCCGGCGATGCCGTGGACGTCCACGGTGCTCCGGGTCGGCGACGTCCTGCCCGACGGGTCGGTGGGCAACGTCCGCGACGTGCTGGGCCGATCCTCCTCGACACCGGCCGGCGTGTCGGTCCTGCAGCCGGAGTGGGCGCCCGACGGCACCCTCTACGCGGCCACCGACGAGACCGGCTTCTGGAACCTCGTCTCCCTCGGGGTCGGCGGCCGGCGGCCCGCACGCCCGCTGGCCCCGCGGGCGGAGGAGTTCGCCGGCCCGCTGTGGCAGCTGGGCATGGGCTGGTACCTGGTCACCGCCGACGGGCGCCTCGCGTGTCTGCACGGCACGGACACCACGACGCTGTCACTGCTCGACCCGGCGACCGGCGAGCTCACCGACCTGGCGACCGACCTGACCGCGTGGGACTCGAGCCTGGTCGCCGACGGCCCGCTCCTGGCCGCGGTGGCGGGCTCGCCGGGCTCCGGCTGGGCCCTCACCGTGGTCACCGTCACCCCGGACGGCCCCGCCGGGGGCGCCGTGGTGCGGCGGCCGCCCACCGGGCCGGTGTTCGACCCGGCGCTGCTGCCCGAGCCGTACGCCCTCGAGCTGCCCTCGGCCGGCGGGCGGACCGTGCACGCGAACGTCTACCCGCCCCGCAACCCGGGTGCCGTCGCGCCGGCCGGCGAGCTGCCCCCGTACGTCGTGATCGTGCACGGCGGCCCGACCGGGCAGTCGCCGATGGTCCTCAGCCTGGCCGTCGCCTACTGGACCAGCCGCGGCCTCGGGGTGCTGGACGTCAACTACGGCGGCTCGGCCGGCTACGGCCGGGCCTACCGGGAGCTGCTCGACGAGGCCTGGGGGATCGTCGACGTCGAGGACACGGCCGCGGCGGCCCTGGCGCTGGCCGCCCGCGGGCTGGCCGACCCGGCCCGCCTCGTGATCCGCGGCGGCAGCGCGGGCGGCTGGACGGTGCTCTCGGCGCTGACCCGCACCGACACCTTCGCCGCCGGGGCCTCGTACTACGGGGTCGCGGAACTCGAGCGGTTCGCCGCCGACACCCACGACTTCGAGTCCCGCTACCTGGACCACCTGATCGGCACGCTGCCCGAGCACCGCGACCGCTACGTCGAGTGGGCGCCGCTGTCGCACGTCGACGGGCTGTCGTGCCCGGTGCTGCTGCTGCAGGGCGCCGACGACAAGGTGGTGCCGCCGTCGCAGGCCGAGCTGTTCCGCGACGCCCTGGCCGCCAAGGGCATCCCGCACGCCTACCTCGTCTTCGAGGGCGAGGCCCACGGCTTCCGGCGGGCCGACACGGTGATCCGGGCGACGGAGGCCGAGCTGTCCTTCTACGGCCAGGTCCTGGGCTTCACCCCGCCCGGTGTGCCGATGGTCGAGCTGACCCCGCCGATCACCCCGTCGGCCGGCACCGCCCGACCCACCCCCTGAGACACCTCCGGCCCGCACCCCCGGATCGGGGTGCGGGCCGGACTGCGGTGCGGTCGGGGTGTGGCGGATCAGCCCTTGAGGCCGGTTCCGGCGATGCCCTCGACGATCCGGCGCTGGAAGAACAGGAACAGCAGGATCAGCGGCAGGGCCCCGAGGATGGCCGACGCCATGATGTCGGCGTTGCGCTGCCCGAACGAGCCCTGCACGGTCGCGAGACCGACGGGGACCGTCATGAGCTTCGGGTTCGTGACCGCGAGCAGCGGCCACAGCAGGTTGTTCCAGGTGAAGACGAACGTGAAGATCGACACCGCGGCGATGGCCGGTCGGGCCAGCGGCATGATGATGTCCTTGTAGATCGTCCAGTAGCTCGCGCCCTCGACCCGGGCCGCCTCCTCGAGCTCCTTCGGGAGACCCGCGAAGAACTGCGTGAAGATGAACACCGCGATCGCCGAGGGCACCTGCGGGAGCGCGACGCTCCAGTAGGTGTTCAGTAGGTGCAGGGCGTTGAACTGGCGGAACCACGGGACGATCAGCACCTGCCCGGGGATCATGATGCCGGCCAGGATCAGCCAGTACACGAACCCGCGGCCGCGGAAGCGCATCCGGGACATCGGGTACGCGGCCAGGCTGGCGGTGACCACGGTGAGCAGCACCGTGAGGATCGACGTCACCGCGCTCGACAGGTACCAGTTGAGGATGTCGCCCTGCTGGAACAGCGAGATGTAGGAGTGGAACGTGTAGCCGAGGCTGCCGATGACCGAGGTCGCCGACAGCGACGCGGTCGCGTTCTGCTTGAAGGAGGTGTTCAGCGCGAAGAGGCTCGGGATGAGCCACAGGATCGCGAAGATGAACAGCACCACCAGGCAGATGATGTTGAAGGTGCGCCCCGAGGCGTTGCCCCGGTCGGCGGCGCTGACCTGGTCGACCCTGGCCGAGGACCTGGAGGGGCCGGCCGCGATGGAGGTTGCCATGTCAGGCCTCTCGCTGCTGGCGGCTCGTGATGGCGAGCCACCCGGCCGAGATGATGAGGATCAGGACGAAGAAGATGAACGACGCCGAGGAGGCGGCGCCGACCCGGAAGTCGGTGAAGGCGGTGTCGTAGATGTACTCCAGCGCCGGCCGCGTGGTCGTCCCCGGACCACCGGACGTCAGGATGTAGATCTGGTCGAACACCTTCAGCGAGGCGATGATCTGCAGCACGATGACCAGGGTCGTCGTGCGGTTGAGCAGCGGGATGGTGATCGAGCGGATCTGCTGCCACGACGAGGCACCGTCGATGGACGCGGCCTCGTAGAGCTCCCGCGGGATGTCCTGCAGGCCGGCGAGGTAGAGGACGAAGTTGAACCCGATCGTCCACCACACCGTCGCGATGGCGACCGAGGGCATCGCCCACGTCGGGTTGCCCAGCCACGCCGGCGGGTTCGAGTCGCCGAGCTTCATCGCGATGGTCGTCAGCAGCCCGGTCCCCGGGGTGTAGATGAAGGTCCACACCAGCGAGATCGTCGCCGAGGACAGCACGTAGGGGATGAAGAACGCCAGCCGGAAGAACCACTGTCCGCGCCGCACCCGGTTGGCCAGGATCGCGAACACGAAGCCGAGGATCA
This sequence comes from uncultured Actinomycetales bacterium, assembly GCA_964237095.1. Lineage (GTDB taxonomy): Bacteria > Actinomycetota > Actinomycetes > CAXTBU01 > CAXTBU01 > CAXSIB01. The sequence goes on along the minus strand of CAXSIB010000017.1, from coordinate 11,861 downwards.
CCAGCGGGATCGTCGTGTAGATCGTGAACTGGATGGTGTGCCAGACCGACGACCAGAAGACCGAGCTCGACAGGGTCGTCTTGTAGTTCGAGAGGCCCGCGCTGCTGCCGAGCCCGGACTTGACCAGGCTCGCGTTGAAGAAGCTCAGCAGCAGCCCGTAGAGCGTCGGGCCGATGATGAACAGCAGGTAGAGGACGACGAACGGGGCGAGGAAGAGCCACGCGGGGCGGGTCTGGTCGGTCCCGGTGGAGCGCTTGCGCACCGACCGGGGTCGTACTGACGCGGGGGGCGCCAGTGTCTCGGAGGTCATGAGGCCGCCTTCTCGTGCAGGTGTCGGGGGGTGGACGGTCGGTCGGGTGCTGCGGGGACCGGGCTCACGGCGGGCCTCAGAGCGGGTTGGCGGTCTTCGAGTACGTCGTCAGCTGGCTGCGGATGCTGGCCAGCGCCGCCTGCGGGGACGCCAGCCCCTGCTGCACCAGGCCGATCTCCGACCCGGTGACGACCTCGAAGTTCGAGCCCGAGCCCGAGTACCACGCCGGGGCGTCGTACACGGCGTAGCTGGCGGCGATCGCGTACCGGGCCTGCGGCTCCAGCGCCTTGTACTTCGCGCTGTCCCGGTAGGGCAGGTAGGCCGGGATGTGGCCCCCCTGCGCCCAGGTGTCGCTCTGGTCGAGGAGGGACTTGACGAAGTTGATCGCCAGGCTGGTCTGCGAGTCGTCGCGGTTCTTCTTCGGCAGCACGAACATGTGCGAGTCGGCCTGCGCGGCGGGCTTGTCGAAGATCTGCGGGATCGGCGCGATGCTGAAGCCGAAGTCCTTGTTCGCGGCCGCGAACGTCTGCGCGACCGTGATCTCCCACTCGCCCTCGAGGTAGAACGCGGACTGGCCGGTGAACATGGCCTGCTCGGCGCCGCCGTAGTCCACCTGGGGCGCCATCAGCCCCGACTTCGTCAGCTTCTGGATGTAGGCGAGGGCGGCGATCGCCTTGTCCTCGTCGTAGCTGATCTTGGTGCCGTCGTCGGAGAGGAACGGCGCCCCGCCCATCTGGGAGTACAGGGTCTGGAACCAGCGCCAGCTGGTCGACGTGTCGCCGATGGTCGCCGCCGTGGCGCCGTACTTGCCGGTGACCTTCTTGGCCGCGGTGAGGGCGGCCTCCCACTGGTCGACACCCTTGATGGGCTTGAGGATCCCGTCGCTGTCGAGCAGACCGGCCTTCTTGCAGACGGTCGTGTTGTAGAACAGGACGAACGGGTGGGTGTCGAGCGGGATCGCGTACGACTTCCCGTCGACCTTCTGGTTCGCCCAGACGGTCTGGTCGAAGTCGGTGGACTTCAGGCCCCCGATGGCGAGCAGGTCGTCGGTGATCTCGGTCAGCAGCCCGGCGGAGGCGAGGTTCTTCGCCCGCGTGAGGTGGGAGACGGCGACGTCCGGCGGCTTGCCGGACAGGGTCGCCAGGGAGAGCTTCGTGTAGTACGGGTTCCCCCACGCGAAGGTGGCGGCCTCCATCGACTTCGAGCCGCCGTGGGCCGCGGTGTAGCCCGCCTCCATGGTCTGCATGCGGCTGCCGTCACCACCGCCGAACAGGTTCCAGAAGGTGACGGTCTGCGGGTCGAGCTTCGTGCCGGCGATGCCGGACGCGAACGCGCTCCCGCAGCCGGCGAGCCCGCCGACCGCACCGAGACCGGCCGCGGCGGCGATGCCGCCGCGCAGCAGCCCGCGCCGGGACAGCCCTCGACCGAGGGGGGACATCGAAGACTCCATGCGATTCCGATCTCGTCAGGTCGTGCCGGACCCGACGAGCGCTCGTCGTCGAGCCAGCTGCACCGGGGCCCAGTCGGTCCCGTGCTGTTCGATGATGCTGTCACGGTCCTGCGGAAGCAAGATGTGAGCGATAACAATTTGACGTGTCCTGTGGGCGGGGCCGCCGGACCGGCGGTCGCGACCCCCCGGGACCGGGCGGGTCGTCCCCGGTCGCCGGATTGACAGGGCGGCTCCCGGTGGGAACGCTCACATCATGACGTCGACGCTGACCGCGGACCTGACCATCGACCCGTCCTTCCACCGAGGGCCGGTGGACCCCCGGGTGTTCGGCTCCTTCCTGGAGCACATGGGCCGGGCGGTCTACCACGGCGTGTACGAGCCCGGTCACCCGGCGGCGGACGAGTTCGGCTTCCGGGCCGACGTGCAGGCGCTCATCACCGAGCTCGGCACCACCCTCGTGCGCTACCCGGGCGGGAACTTCGTGTCCGGCTACGACTGGACCGACGGCATCGGCCCGGTGGCCGACCGGCCGCGGAACCTCGAGCTGGCCTGGCACTCGATCGAGACCAACGAGGTCGGCACCGACGAGTTCCTCCGCTGGGCCGAGCGGACCGGCATCGAGCCGATGATGGCCGTGAACCTCGGCACCAAGGGGATCGCCGAGGCCGTCGCGCTGCTGGAGTACACGAACCTGGCGACCGGGACCCGGTGGGCCGACGCGCGCGCCGCGAACGGCCACCCCGACCCCTACGGCGTGCAGCTGTGGTGCCTCGGCAACGAGATGGACGGCCCCTGGCAGACGGGGCACCTCAGCGCCGACGCCTACGGCAGCCTCGCCGACCGCACCGGACGCGCCATGAAGGCCGCCGACCCGTCGATCGAGCTGGTCGCCGTCGGCAGCTCGGCCCACATCATGCCGACCTACGCGACGTGGGAGCAGACCGTCCTGGAGCACACCTGGGACGTCGTGGACCACCTGTCCCTGCACGCCTACTATGCCGAGACCGACGGTGACCGGCGCAGCTTCCTCGGGGCGGGCGCGGACATGGACGCGTTCATCCGCGAGGTCGCGTCGATCATCGACACCGTCGCCGCCCGCCGGCACTCCAAGAAGCGCGTGACGCTCTCGTTCGACGAGTGGAACGTCTGGTACCACCGGCCCGGCGAGCAGCGCGAGGCCTGGGAGGTCGCCGCCCCCCGCGGGGAGAACGACTACAGCGCACTGGACGCCGTCGTGGTCGGGGACCTGCTGGTGAGCCTGCTGAACAACGCCGACCGGGTCGCGATCGCGTGCCTCGCCCAGCTGGTGAACACGATCGCGCCGATCATGACCGAGAACGGCGGCCCGGCCTGGCGCCAGACGACCTTCCACCCGATCGCCCTCACGGCGGCGGCGGCCCGCGGGCACAGCCTGCAGGTGCAGGTCAGCGCGCCGCCGATGGACACCGCGAAGTACGGCGAGGTGCCGGCCGTCTCGGCGGCCGCGACCCACGACCCGGCGACCGGCGAGGTGGCGCTGTTCTGCGTCAACCGGGAGGCGTCCCCGGTGCGGGTGACGATCCACCACCCCGGCTTCGGCGGCTTCACCGCCGGCCCGGCGCAGACGCTGCGCGCCGACGCCGCCGGTCCGCGTCGCGGTGCGACCGCGACGGCCGAGGTCGCCCCCACGGCCCTCGCGGGCTTCGCCACCGACGGCGCCACCTCGACCGTCGAGCTGCCCGCCGAGTCGTGGACCCTGCTCAGCGCGACCGGCGCCCGCGCCTGAGCAGGCTCCCGGCCGGCAGGGCCGACGCCACGCGATGGTGCCGGGACGGCTGCGCCCGCGCCCGAGCTGCCCGTGGGGATGACCCACGCACCCGGGTGCGCCGACTCCCCGCGCACGTGCGGGGAGTCCCGATGCCGGGCGGGCGCGGCCCAGCAGCGGGACCACGTCGCGAGCACGGGGAGGACGAGTTGGGGCGGATGGGGCGTGTGAGCCACCCCATCCGCCCCACCTGACCCAGGTCCGCGCGCACGTGCTCGACCGCCGGCCCGACGGGGCGGGGGCAGGGCGGGAAAGGCGGACCGCGCCGGGCGCCCTGCCTCAGTCGGCGAGGGCGCCCATCGGGTCCCACAGCGGGAGCACGGTCGGCTCGCCGCCGAGGGCGGCCTGCACGTCGGCGGGCAGCCGGTCGCGGCGGACGACGACCTCGTACAGGTGCTCGGTGAACCACTCGTGGGTCATCAGGTGGAAGCCCTTGCGGCCCGGCTCGGGGCCGTAGGAGTCCTCGACCCGCCAGCGCCGCGGGGTGTCGGCCCCCGGGGCGCCGTCGGGGCCGGCCGGGCCGGGGACGAGGTCGACGCCGGTGAAGAGCATCGCGTGGGTGAGCTGGGAGTCCCGCGCGTCCAGGCGCCCGCGGCGGTCGGACGGCACGTCGGCGCCGTCCCAGCCGAAGAGGGCCCCCAGGTCGTAGACCGCCGGGTCCATGATCCCGACGTCGGTCCGCCACGCCTTCGACGCGTCGCAGCCGAACCACACCGGCTCGCCGTCCCGCAGGGTCGCGACCGCGGCGTCCGCCATCACCTGGGCGGGCACGTTGAGGTACCGCACGCCCGCGCCGCCGACCATGTTGCCGAGCCGGTCGACGGTGTAGGTCTCGAGGTAGGGGTTGCGCGGGTCGTTGACCAGGCTCACGTACGCACCGAGGTCGAGGCCGATGTACCGGTCCGCGAACTGCTTCGGGGTGGTGTCGCCGTCGCGGTGGAACACGTCGTCGGTGTCGCGCCACTGCCAGTCGAAGGACTCCGGCGGGTTCCCGAGGACGGCGGTCAGGACCCGGTGGACCGAGCCCAGCACCTCCAGGCGGACGGCGTCGACCTCCGCGGCGGGTGCGCCCGAGCGGACGAGCCCGCGCAGCCGCATGCCGCCGTGGCGCAGCAGGCTGTAGAGGACCCGGTTGAGCTGGCGGGTGTCCGCGGCGCCGCAGGTGTCGGGCATGACCGCCGTGGGCACGAGGCCGTGCCGGGACACGATGTTGACGAGCATGTCCCACTGGCCGGCGTCCGCGACGGGCTCGGTCAGCAGCAGGTCCAGCGTGCGGTCGCCGTCCTCGTACTCCCGGGCGGTCTCCACCAGCGTCGTCAGGAACCAGTTGGCCCGCTCGAGCTTGTCCCAGTACGAGACGAAGCTCTGCGACAGCTGGAGGTCCTTGACCCCGAGCACCGTCCGGGCGCGGGAGCGGAACAGGTTCAGCGCCGCGAAGATCCAGCACCGCCCGGTCTCGTGCTGGTGGGTGGTCAGCCACTCGTCGTCGACCGTCACCGAGAACGAGTGGTCCTGGCTGGTGACGACGGCCCGGTTGAGGGCGGCGTCGCGGATCGCGGTCCGCGCCAGGGCGTTGGCCGCGACGCGGGAGACCGGGTCGGCCGCCGTGGCCGCCCGCAGGCCGGCGATCTCCTCGGCGGACAGGCCGGTGCGCGCGGCGGCGGCGGCCGCCACCCGCTCCTCCGCGTCGACCGCGGTGGTGTCGGTGGCGGTGTCGGTGGCGGTGTCGGTGGTGTCGGTGGCGTTCTCGAGCAGGTCGGTCATCAGACCTCCAGTCCCAGCAGGGCGTTCTCGACGACTTCGGACAGTGCGGGGTGGATCCAGTACTGGCCGCGGGCGATCTCGCGGACGTCGGTGGTCCCCAGGGACAGGGCCTGGATGAACGGCTGGATCACCGTCGAGGCCTGGTAGCCCATGAGGTGCGCGCCCAGCAGCCGCCGGGTGCCGCGCTCGGCGAGGACCTTGACGAAGCCGTGGCGGTCCTCCATGGCCCAGCCGTAGGCGACGTCGCCGTAGGCCTGGATCTTGACCGCGTAGTCGAGGCCGGCCGCCCGGGCCTGGGACTCGGTCAGCCCCACGGTGGCGATCTGCGGCTCGGTGAACACCGCGGCCGGGACGAACCGGTGGTCCGAACGGCGCGGCGCGTCCGGGTGGGTGAGGTTGTGCGCGACGACCCGGGCCTCGTGGTTGGCCACGTGCTTGAGCTGGTGGTCGGAGCTGACGTCGCCCAGGGCCCACACGCCGTCCGCGCCGGTCCGCTGGAACTCGTCGACGACGACGCGGTGGCCGTCGTCGTGCAGGCGCACCCCGCCGGCCGCCGCCTCGAGGGTGTCGCCGTTCGGGATCCGCCCGGCCGCGACGAGGACCTCGTCCGCGGCGAGCACGGTCCCGTCGGACAGGACCACCTCGACCCCGGCGCCGGCCGCGCGGACCTCGGTCGCCGTCGTCGACAGGTGCACGTCCCACCGCTGCCGGGCGAGGGCGGTGAACCGCTCGCTGACGGTCTCGTCCTGTGCCCGCAGGAGGCGGTCGCCGCGGACGACGACCGACACGTCGGTGCCGAACGCCGCGAAGACGTGCGCGAACTCGGCGGCGATGTAGCCGCCGCCGAGGATCACCAGGCGGGCCGGGAGCTCGTCCAGGCGCATGACGTCGTCGCTGGTGTGGTGGCGGACGACCGGGCCGAGGGCGGGGTCCAGCCCCGGGATGGCCGGGATCACCGGCCGGCCGCCGTTGGCGAGGACGACGCGGTCGGCGCTGACGTCGGTCGTGGTGCCGTCGGCGGCCGTGATCGTGAAACGGCGCGGCCCGGTGAAGACGGCCCGGCCCTGGTAGACGCGGGTGTTGACCCCGTGCGTCCGGTAGCTGAGGCCGCCGGCGGAGATCGGGTCGATCCGGCCGAAGACGCGGTCGCGGATGTCGGTCCAGCGGACCTTGTCCACCGTGGCGTCGATGCCGTAGCGCGCGGCCCCGTGCACGGTGTCGGCCACGTCGGCGGCGTACGCGTACATCTTGGTGGGGATGCACCCGACGTTCAGGCACGTCCCGCCGAAGGTGCCGCCCTCGACGATGCCGACCGACCACGAGGCCATCTCCTCGGTGATGACCGAGTTGCCCGAGCCCGAGCCGACGATGAGCAGGTCCAGATGGTCGGCCACGACACCACGCTAGCCGGGGGGCCCGGGTCGGCGCCGTCCCTCGGCCGGCGCCGTCCCTCGGCCGGCGCGACTCGTCAGCCGGCGCGGGCGCGCTCCGGCGGCGGGACCACCCGCAGGCCCGGCCGGTCGGCGATGACGAGACGGTCCTTGCCGTCGTGCTTGGCCTGCAGGAGGGCCTCGTCCGCGCAGGCGACGACGTCGAGAGGGTCGTCGGCGTAGGTGGAGTCCGCGAGGCCGAAGCTCGCGGTGAACGCCGGGGACGCGGCCCCGGCCTCCGCGGTGGCGGCCCGCAGCCGGTCCCGGAGCCGGTGGACGACGGGCGCCGCCTGGTCCACCCCGCAGCCGGGGAGGACCACGAGGAACTCCTCGCCGCCGTAGCGGCTGACCACCTCGTCCTCGCGCAGCGTGGTGGTGAGGGTCCGGGCGAACAGTCGCAGGGCGTGGTCCCCGGTCGCGTGCCCGAAGGTGTCGTTGAGGGCCTTGAAGGAGTCCAGGTCGGCGAAGGCCACCGCGTACGGCGTCCCGGCGAGCGCGAGCTGCTGCAGCCGGTCGGTCAGGCTGCGGCGGTTGAGCAGGCCCGTCAGGGGGTCGGTGGCCGCGGCCAGCTGCGTGGACGCGGTCGCCCGCAGCGCCCCGATCCGGGCCCCGGCCACGACCGCGATGCTCTCCAGCCGGTCGGCCTTGCCGGCGACGCGGGTCGTGTCCGCGGGGGCGACGAGGTGCAGGACGCCCATCGGCGCCCCGAGGATCATCACCGGGATGCACCGGGCCGCGAGCCCCGGACCGCGTTCGGCCAGGCGCGGGCAGGCGCCGAGGGAGTCGCTGGAGTCGAAGGTGATGCTGTGCCCGCGGCGGACGGCCGGGCACTCCCCCGGGACGCGGACCGAGCACCCCGCGGCCCCCGCGGCCGGCACCGCGACCCGGTTGAGGTGGGCCCGGCTGGAGTCGGCCAGCAGGAGCTCCGCGGGCCCCGGGTAGACCAGCGGGATCGCGCGGGCCACGAGGGCGACCGCGTCGGCCTCGCTGTCGGCCATCTCGAAGGCGTCCTGGAGGCTCGCGGCGAACTCGTGCTGCTGGGCCGCCATCACGAACACCGCCTGCTGCTCGGCGATGCGGCGGCGCTGGGCGACGTCGGAGAGCAGGACCGGCCGGCCCGCCGCGAAGTAGCACGCCGCGGTCCCGCCGACGACGAAGACGACGACGAGCACGGCCCAGCGCGCCGCTCCGTCGCGCGGGTAGAGGTCCATGCCGAGCGCGGCGCCCACGATGACGACCACGGCCAGGACGACCATCGCCCGGGCGATGATCAGCAGGATCGTGGCGCGGGTCCCGTCCAGGCCGGTGGGGAACAGCCGCCGCATCAGCGACCGGCCCGGGTCCGTCGCCGTCGGCTCGGCGGTCGGCGTCCGGGAGGTGTCCACAGCGCACGGTGCGCGCCGGCACCTGACGGGCACCTGAGCTGCCGTGCCGTCGGGCCACCGGTGGCCGGTGGTGGCCGGGGACGGGTCGGTGGTCGGGCGGGCTCAGTGGTCGGGCGGGCTCAGTGGTCGCGGGCCGCGCGGACCGCCTTCTTGAGCTGCTTGGCCGACAGGCCGTCCGGGAGCCGCTGGAGGCGGGCCACGACGAGCGGGCAGTTCTTGCACCGCGGCCGCGACCGGCAGCACTTCTTCTTGACCTTGACCGGCTTCGGCAGTCCGGGCACCACGACCCGGGCCCGCTCAGAGTCCCCCACGGCCATCGAGGCTAGGCAGGTCCGGGCCGCCCGGCCCCTCGGGACCGGGTGGCGCCGCGGGGTCAGGCGCCGGTGAGCACCGCGGTGAGGCCGCGCACCAGCAGCCCGGCGTCGGCCGCGCCCGCCAGCTCGCGTGCGGAGTGCATCGACAGCTGCGCGGCGCCGACGTCGACGGTCGGGACGCCGAGCCGGGTCGCGAGCAGCGGCCCGATCGTCGAGCCGCACGGGAGGTTCGACCGGTTGACGAACACCTGGTGCGGGACGCCGGCGGCGTCGCAGGCGCGGGCGAACGCCGCGTGGGTCGAGGCGTCGGTGGCGTAGCGCTGGTTGGCGTTCACCTTGACGACCGGCCCGCCGTTGGGCAGCGGGGCGTGCATCGGCTCGGCCCGGTCGAGGTGGTTCGGGTGCACGGCGTGGGCCATGTCCGCGGACACCAGCAGCGACGCGGCCAGCGCCCGGTGGAGGTCGTCGCGACTGCCGCCGGCGGCGTCGACGACCCGCTCGAGGACGTCCGGCAGCAGCGGCCCGCCGGCCCCGGTGCGGCTCGCGGAGCCGACCTCCTCGTGGTCGAACAGCGCGGCGACCGGGCGGACCGGCGGGCCGTCGCCGGCGGCCGCAGCCGCCCCGGCCGCGACGCCCCCGCTCGCGAGGACCAGCGCCCGGACGGCGGCCCACGCGCAGAACTGGTCGTCGAGGCGGGCACCGGTGACGAACTCCCCGCCGATCCCGAGCCGGGCGGGCGGGGCGAGGTCGAACAGCGCCAGCTCGAACCCGGCCACGTCGTCGGCCCGGACCCCGGCCGCGTCGGCGACGAGCCCCACGAGCTGCCCGTGGTCCGGGGCGCCGAGCCCCCAGACGGGGTTGAGGTGGCGCTGGCGGTCCAGCACGAGACCGCCGGTGTTGACGTCGCGGTCGAGGTGCACGGCCAGCTGCGGCACCCGGAACAGCGCCCGGTCGACGCGGACGTCCACCGTGGCGCCCGCCCCCGTCCCCGGACGGAGCGCGAGGCGGCCGGCGACGCCGAGGTCGCGGTCCAGCCAGGTGTTCAGCAGCGCCCCGCCGTAGACGTCCACGCCGACCTGCCGCCAGCCGGCGGCGCCGGTGTCCGGGTGCGGCTTGACCCGCAGGGTCGGGGAGTCGGTGTGCGCCCCGACCATCCGGAACGGGGTCGTCGCGACCGCCCCGGCCGGCTCGACGAACGCGATCAGCGCACCCCCGTCGGCGACGAAGCGGCGACCGGGACCGCGGGGCCACGCCGCCCGCGGGTCGACCCGGGTGAACCCGGCCGCCTCGAGGAGCGCGACCGCGGTGGACACCGCGTGGAACGGGGACGACGACGCCTGCAGGAAGGCCAGGAGGTCGTCGACCGCGCGGTCGTCGACGACGGGTGTGCCCGGACCGGCCGAGCCGCCTTCAAGAGGTCCGTCGGGTCGCAGCGGTCCGGTGCTCATCCCCCCATCGTGGTCCGCCGGCCACACCCGGCCGGCCGCGGGCGGCTCCGACCGCCCCGCCGGGCACGGGCGCACCGACCCGGGACCCGTGGGGCGGACGAGTCGCTCCGGGCGTCCCATCCGCCCCGACCCCGTGCTGCCGTGCTCGCCGGGCGGCGACCCGACGGGCCGGCGCGAGCCCTGCGACGGGGTGTCGGGCCACGGCGGCGGGTCGGGGCCGGCGGATACCCTGGGAGGCGGTCGACGGCCCCATCGTCTAGCGGCCCAGGACACCGCCCTTTCAAGGCGGCAGCGCGGGTTCGAATCCCGTTGGGGCTACC
>CAXSIB010000017.1:0-1536 GCA_964237095.1 uncultured Actinomycetales bacterium | reverse complement strand
GTGCGCTATCGTTGCGCCCGTTCCAGGCCCCGTAGCGCAGTTGGTTAGCGCGTCGCCCTGTCACGGCGAAGGTCGCGGGTTCGAGTCCCGTCGGGGTCGCTGACAACCCGCCCGCCACCGCTCCGCCGGTGGTCGGGCGGGAACCTGGCCAGGTAGCTCAGTTGGTACGAGCGTCCGCCTGAAAAGCGGAAGGTCGCCGGTTCGACCCCGGCCCTGGCCACCTCCTCCCCTTCTCTCCCGGCCCCGTGTGCTGGGGACGGCCCGCGGTGATCCACCGGCGGCTCGACACTGAGGGGTGACGCCGCCCCCCCGACCCCACTCAGGTGGGCGCGAGGTCGTCGCGGTCCGGGTCCCCTCCGCACCGGCCGAGACGGCCGGCGCGATCGGGCTCCCCGCGCCGGAGCCGCTCCGCTGCGTCGCGGTGCCGACGCGGGTGCAGGAGCTGCTCGGGCGGCAGCGGCCCCGGACGACCGGCACGGACGCGGGCGATGTCCTCCCCGGGCTCGACCTCGACGTGCTGCGGACCGTGGCTCGCACCGGCCGCCCGGCGCACACCGCGCAGGCCGTCGTGGTCCGCCCCGGGCAGGCGGACCCCGACACCGTCCCCCGCCCCGACGGGGCTCTCCTGCTCCTGCTGGTCCCGGGTGCCGCGCCGGGTCCCGAGCCGATCGACGACGACAGCGCCGGCGCCGGCGCCGGTCCGGACGACGGGGTGTTCCCACTCGCGTTCACCGGCGCGCCGACCGCCATGGCCGTCACCTCCGGGGGGTTCGTCCTCCGGGTGAACCCCGCGCTCGCCGGGCTCCTCGGCCGGACGCCCGACGAGCTGGTCGGGGTCCCCGTCACCGCCGTCGGCGGCACGTCCGACCTGGCCGATCCGGCCGACCCGGCCGACCTGGCCGACCTGGTCGGCGCGGACCGGCGGGCCGGTCCGGCGACGGAGCCGGGGACGGTGGTGCACCGGTCGGGGCGCCCGGTCCGGGTCCGGGCGTCCCGCGTCGACCTGGTGCTCGGCGGCCTCCGGTTCGGCCTGTGGCAGGTCCTCGACGTGACCGCCGACCTCCGCGAGCTCGACGAGCTCACCCGGGCGGCGGTCCGCGACGAGGTGACCGGACTGCCGAACCGGACCGGGGTGCTGGCGGCGCTGGCGGCCGAGCTGGCCGACCGCGGGCGCCGCTCCCCCGCGGTGCTGCTCGTGGACCTCGACGGGATGGGGGCCGTCGACGACGACCTCGGGCACGAGGCCGGCGACCGGGTCCTGCGCCAGGTCGCCCAGCGGCTCCGGCACGCGGTGCGCCCGGAGGACACCGTCGGCCGGTCGGGCGGCCACGAGCTCGCCGTCGTCTGCCACGACCTCCGCGACGGGGAGCCGACCGACCAGCTGTGCCGGCGCCTGCTGCAGACGGTCGGCGAGCCGGTGGAGGTCGACGGCCGGCCGGTGACGGTCGGCGCGAGCATCGGCGTCGCGCACGCCGGCGCGGCCGGCACCGGGCCCTCGCTCGTCCGTGAGGCCGACGCCGCGCGGTCGGCGGCGAA
>CAXSIB010000016.1:0-18628 GCA_964237095.1 uncultured Actinomycetales bacterium | reverse complement strand
CGCACAAGGTGATGCCGGGCAACCGGCCGTCGACGTCGATCCTGGCGCAGCGGCTCTCGCCGTCGGTGGTCGGCCAGCTGATCGCCCTGTACGAGCACGAGGTCTTCACCGCCGGCACCATCTGGGGCATCGACTCCTTCGACCAGTGGGGCGTCGAGCTCGGCAAGGTCATGGCCAACCAGCTGACCCCGGCGCTGACCGCCCCGGCCGGCGAGGCCGTCGCCACCGACCAGGACTCCTCGACGCAGGGCCTGATCGGCCGGTACCGGGCGCAGCGGGGTCGCTCCTGACTCCCCGGCCGCCGCGGGCGGCCCGGCCGCCGCGGGCGACGGCGCGCCAGGCCCTGGCGCCGGTCGCCGCGGTCGTCCTCGTGCTGGCGGTCGTCGCGGCCGCCGGCAACCACCGCTGGCACAGCGCGCTGCAGGCCGGCGCCGGGCCGCCCGCGTACGTCCCGCTGGCGACGGTCGCGGTGCAGCAGACCGCCTCCGCGCGCGCTGCCGTCGTCGTCCGCCAGCTGCATCCCCCGGGCTGGATCTCGGTGGTGCTGGTGGCGCTGCTCGTGGCCGCCGCGCTGGTCGTCGTCGCGCTCGTCGTGCGGGCGCTGTGGCCGGTCGTCCGCGACCTCCTGCGCCGCCGCGTGCCACCGCCGCCGCCTGGTCCCCTCGGCGTCGAGGACCTGGGGCTCGACGGGTTCGCCGACCGGCTGCGGGCCGGGGTGGACGCGGCTGAGACGGGACTCGCGGAGGCCGGCGGGACCAGCTCCGACGCCGTCATCGCCTGCTGGCTGCGCCTCGAGGAGGCGGCCGCCCGCACCGGCACCGTGCGCGCCGCCTGGCAGACGCCGTCGGAGTTCACGAGCGCGCTGCTCGTCGCCCACGACGCCGACCCCGCGGCGTGCGCGGAGCTCCTCGACCTCTACCAGCGCGCCCGGTTCGGCCACGAGCACCTCGGGCCGGTCGACACCGGTGCCGCCGCGGGCGCCCTGCGGCGGATCGCCCGGACGGTCGGCGGCAGCGGCGCGGAGCGCACGTCGGCGGCGAGCGAGACCGGTCGGTGAGCAGCGGACCGGGACGGGTCCGGGGTCGGCGGCGGTCGCGGTCGCGGTCGCGGTGGCGGACCCTGCCGCCCGGCATCCGTCGCCGCGTCCGGATCGTCGCGATCGCCGCGGCCGTGGTCGTGGTCGCCGCCCTGATCCTCCGGCTGCCCGCGACCCTCGTCGCCGTGCTGGTGGTCTCGACGCTCGCGCTGGGGGGCGTCGCCGCCGTCGTCCCGGCCGAGGAGCAGCTGTGGGCGCCCCCGCGGGAGGAGCCCTACCGGCTCGGCTGGCAGCACCTGTCCCTGCTCGCCCACGACATCGCGGTCGCGGACTCCTCGCCCTGGCAGTTCGACGCCGCCGTCCGCCCGCGGCTGCGGCGCATCGCCGGGGCGGCCCTGACCCGCCGTGGGGTCGAGTGGGACTCCCCGGCGGCGGCGGACGCCCTCGGCGCCGGCCTGCACGCCGCCCTCTCCGGCGGGCCGGTCGCCGGTGACCGCGCTGAGGCCGGGGCGCGGACCGCGCTGGCCCGGGCGACCCTCGACGCCGTCCGCCGCCTCGACGCCACCACTGACGCCACCACTGCCACCGCATGACCGAGGAGAACGCGTTGAGCACGGACCACTCGGACCCCAGTTCGCCCGCGACGGTCGCGGAGGTGGCCGCCACCGGGCAGGCCGTCCTCGACGCCGTCGGGACCGCCCTCGTGGGGCACGTCGGGCCGCTGCGGCTGGCCCTCGCCGCGGTGCTCGCCGGCGGCCACGTCCTCTTCGAGGACGTCCCGGGGACGGGCAAGACCCTGGCCGCCCGCAGCCTCGCCTCGGCGCTCGGGCTGGACTTCAAGCGGCTGCAGTGCACCCCCGACCTGCTGCCCGCGGACGTCACCGGCTCGTTCGTCTACAACCCCGCCGACAGCGAGTTCACGTTCAACCCCGGGCCGCTGTTCGCCGGGCTGCTGCTCGCCGACGAGATCAACCGGACGCCGCCGAAGACCCAGTCGGCGCTGCTGGAGGCCATGCAGGAGGGCCAGGTCTCCGTCGAGGGCCGCACGTTCGCGCTGCCGCGGCCCTTCCACGTCCTCGCCACCGCCAACCCGGTCGAGTTCGAGGGCACCTATCCGCTCCCGGAGGCCCAGCTCGACCGCTTCCTGCTGCGGCTGTCCTTCGGCTACCCGGGCTTCACCGAGGAGGGCGACGTCCTGACCCGTCGCATCGCCCGCCGGCGGGAGGCCGTCGAGGTGGGCGCGGTCGTCGACGCGGCGTCGCTGCGAGCGCTGCAGGCCGGCGTCGAGGCGGTCGACGTCGACCGGGAGATCGTCGACTACTGCGTGTCCCTCGCGGTCGCGACCCGCACCCACCGCAGCGTCGAGGTCGGCGCCAGCCCCCGCGGGTCCGCGGCGCTGGTGCTGCTCGCGCGGGCCCTCGCAGTGCTCGACGGGCGCGCCTACGTGGTCCCGGACGACGTCAAGGCGGTCGCGATCCCGGCGCTCGCGCACCGGCTGACCCTGCGGGCGGACACCTGGTCGACGGGGACGACGGCGGTCGCGGTCGTCGAGGAGCTCCTCGCCCGGGTCCCCGGCCCCACCAGCTCGGGCGCGACCGCAGGATGAGCACCTGGCGGGTGTCCCCGGCGCTGCGGCGCTCGGCGGTCCTCGCGGTCGCGCTCGTCGTGGGCGGGCTGGCCACCGGACGCCTGGACGCGGTCGTCCTCGGGACGCCGCTCGCCCTCGGCCTGCTGCTCGCGGTGGTCGCCGGGCGCCCCCGGGAGGACCCGCGGTCGGTGTCGAGCACCCGGCGCCTGGTCGCCGAGGGGGCCACCGCCCCGGTCACCGTCCGGGTCGACGGCGGCCGCCCGGCGCAGGTCGTCGTCGTGCGCCTCCTCAGCGGCGGGACCGACCCGGGGCCGCACACGCGGGTCGTCCCCGGTGACCGGGCCGCGGGCGGCTTCGGGTTCGGGGTCGCCGGGCTGCGCTGGGGGCGGCGGCTCGTGGCCCGCGCGGACACCCTCGCGCTCGGGCCGGACGGCGCCTTCGTCGCGGGCCCGACCACCGGCGAGGAGCACTGGGCGACCGTCCTGCCGGGCCTCGACCCGATGGCGGAGATCCCGGCGCCGGCCCGCCCGGCGGGGCTCGTCGGCAGCCACCGCACCCGCCGGCCCGGGGACGGCTCGGACCTGCACGACGTGCGGGAGTTCGCCGCCGGCGACCGGCTGCGGCGCATCGACTGGAAGGTCACGGCGCGCCACGGCGGGGCCCAGCGCGCGCTGTACGTCCGCCGGACCCTGGTCGACGCGGACGCCGACGTGGTGCTCGCCCTCGACACGCGGGTGGACCTGGGCGTCGACGCGGCCGAGTGGAGCGGGGTCCGGCGGCGGGTCGACGTCCTGGGCGGCAGCGGCGCCGGGGCGCGTCCCGGCGGGAGCCTCGACGTGGCCGTCCGCGCGGCGGCGTCCCTGGCCCAGACCCACCTGCGACAGGGCGACCGGGTGTCCCTCGACGAGATCGGCCGGCCCGGGCTGCTGGTGCGGTCCGGCAGCGGCCGGCGCCAGCTGCTCGTGGTCCGCCTCGCGCTCGCCCGCTGCTCGGTCACCTCGGGCACCACCTCGGTGCTGACCCGCGCGTCCTCCGTGCCCGCGGGGGCGACCGTCTACCTGCTCTCGCCGTTCGTCGACGCCGAGGTCGCGGAGCTGGCCGCCGGGCTCGCCCGCCGCGGGGTCGGCGTGGTCGCCCTGGACACCCTGCCCGACCCGGTGACCCCCGACTCCGACGCCCCCGGCGGGGAGCTCGCGCTGGCGCTGCTGCTCGCCGAGCGCGCCGACCGGATCCGCGGGCTCGCCGAGCACGGGGTCACGGTGCTGCGGTGGGACCCCGTCGCGATCGTCCCGGTGCTCCGCCGCCGGCGCCTCGGGTCCCACGCGCTGGCCGCCGGGCTGTCGCGGTGAGTGTCGCCGTGAGTGCGGGGGCGAGCGCGGGGGCGACCGTGAGTGCGCAGGGGGTGGCCGACCCGGACGACGCGGGCGGCGCGCCGGCCGAGGAGGTCCACGGCGTGGCCGGGTGGGTGCTGCGCCTCGCGCTCGCCGTCGCGGCGCTCGCGCTCGTCGCCGCCGCGGTCGACCCCCACGTGTGGCCGGTCGGCACCTACGTCGTGCTCGGGCTGCTCGCCCTCACCGCCGCGCTGGTCCCCTCGACCCCGGCCACGGTCGCCCTGCTCGTGGCGGCGGCCGCCTGCCAGCTGTTCACCGACGGGGTCGGGCTCGGCCCGCGGCTGGTGGTGACGGCGGTCCTGCTGGACGCGGTCCACGTGCTCGCGGCGCTCGCCGGACCGATCCCGCTGCGGGCGCGGGTCGACCCGGGCGCGCTCGTGCCGTCCGGGCGCCGGTTCCTGCTGGTCCTGGCGCTGTCGGTGCCGGTCTTCGCCGCGGACCGCTTCGTCGGGATCGGCGCGGG
This sequence comes from uncultured Actinomycetales bacterium, assembly GCA_964237095.1. GTDB lineage: Bacteria > Actinomycetota > Actinomycetes > CAXTBU01 > CAXTBU01 > CAXSIB01. The sequence continues at coordinate 14,150 of CAXSIB010000016.1, read as the reverse complement.
CAGCGGGCTGCTCTTCCTCGCCACCGCGGTGGCCGCGCTGGCCCTGCTGGTCACCGCCGCCGTGGTCGCCGGTCGCCGCCGGCCCTGACCCGGGTCAGGCGCCCGCCGCGGTGAGGACCTCCAGCGCCCGGCGGGTCGCCGCCCGGACCCGGGGCACCGCGTCTCCGCCGGGGTCGGCCGCGAGGGCGGCGCCGCCACGGACGCCAGTCCGCCCACCCGGCCCCGCGGTTGCGGCAGACTGTCGGGACCCCGAGCAGAGGAGCGACCGGTGGCACTGCGCAGTCGCGCCCGGTGGTGGGGCGTCACCCTCGACGCCGCGGACGGGCCTGCGTTGGCCCGCTTCTACAGCCGGCTGCTCGACTGGGAGCTGTTCGAGCAGCCCGACGGTGGTGGGAGCGTCGCCCCCTCGAGGAACGCCGGGTTCAACCTCGGCTTCCAGCACGAGTCGCGGTACGTCCGCCCGGTGTGGCCCGCCGAGCCCGGCCGGCCCCAGATGTCCATGCACCTGGAGATCGAGGTCGACGACCTGGACGAGGCGGTCGCGCACGCGGTGGGCGTCGGGGCCGAACTGGCCGCGTTCCAGCCCCAGGCCACCGTGCGGGTCATGCTCGACCCCGCCGGCCACCCCTTCTGCCTGTACCTCGACGAGGAGCCGGACCTCGACGAGAGCTAGGGGGTCGGCGCGGGCGGGGCGGGGTCCCGGAGCAGGTCGTCGATCGACGCGGTGGCGACGGCCCCCCGGACGCGGCGGGCCAGGTCGGGGTCGAGGGTGATGAGCGCGTCGGCCTGCAGCTCGGTGAGCGCGACGTACTCGGCGTCGTAGGTCGACGCCCACCCCAGCCGGTCGGCCACCTCCCAGGCCCGGCGACGCAGCACGCCGTCCCCGAGCAGGCGGATCGGCAGCCGGGCGACGCCGGCCAGGCGCTCCCGGGCGACCGCGGGCGGCAGCTCACCGCGCTGGACGGCCTCGTGCACCACCGACAGGGTCTGGGAGCGCAGCAGCGTCGGGGCGAGGAGCCGGTGTGCGGCCGGGATCGCCACCCCGGTGGCCGCGAGGTGGAGCACCGCCGAGCTGTCGACGACGAACCTGGTCACCGGGCCTCCGATCGGGTCAGCGGCCCGCGGCCGCCGGGGTGATGTTGTAGTTGATGCGGAACAGGTTGGCCGGGTCGTACTGCGCCTTGACGCGGCCGAGGCGGGCGTACTTGTCCTCGCCGTAGGCCTCGACGACCCGGTCCAGCTCGTCGAAGTTCAGCATGTTCACGTAGACGCCGGTGCCGAGCCAGGGCTCGAGGTCGTGGACGACGCGGCGGGCGCGGGCGATGTGGCCGGCGTCGTCGGCCGGGTCGTCCCAGCGCATCGCGAAGTTGAGCCACAGCGCGTACTGCCGGTTGGAGAAGGCCGAGGCGTCCTCGGCGACGTCGCCGATCGCTCCGCCGAGGCCGATGATCTCGACCTCACCCTCCATCGGCATGTCCTTCCAGAAGTCCACGAGCACCTCGATCGCCGCGGGCGTGAGCGCGGCGACGTGGCCCTCCTTCGTGTAGTAGCGGTGGCCGTCCTCGAACTCGCCGTTGATGAGCCGCTGGACCCCGGCCGCGAACGGCAGCACGGTCATCGCCTGCACGACCGGGTGGCCGACCGCGCCCAGGCGCTCGACCATCGCGGCGCCGGCCGGGTCCTCGGCGTCGTCGAGCCACATCGAGAAGAGCATGACCAGGCGGCGGCCCACCAGCTCCGGCGGGACGAACGGCAGCGCGGGCATGTCGTGCTTGAGCGCCGCGTGCCACCCGACCGTCCGGGGCAGCGTGGGCACGATCGCGGCGTACTCGCGCAGGGCCTGCGCGGCGTGCTCGGGCTCGTAGAGGGAGACCCCGATCCGCATCATGGGGCCGAAGGACTGCGCCCGGAACGTGAACCGCGTGACCACGCCGAAGTTACCGCCGCCCCCGCGCAGCGCCCAGAACAGGTCCGGGTGGCTCTCGGCCGAGGCCTCGACGACCTCACCGTTGCCGAGCACGACCTCCAGGGACTCGAACTGGTCGCACGTGAGCCCGTACAGGCGGGAGAACCAGCCGATGCCGCCGCCGAGGGCCAGCCCGCCGACCCCGGTCTCGGACATGATCCCGGCCGGGACGACCAGCCCCTGCGCCGCGGTGGCCGCGTCGACGTCGCCGAGCAGACACCCGCCGCCGGCGTGGACCAGCTTCGCCTCGACGTCGACGGTCACCTCGCGCAACCCCGCCAGGTCGATCATCAGCCCGCCGTCGGAGACCGACTTGCCCGCGACGTTGTGCCCGCCGCCCCGCACCGCCGGGAACAGCCCGTGCCGGCGGGCCACGCCGACCGCGGCGACCACGTCGGCGGTGCTCGTGCACCGCAGGATCAGCCCGGGGTGCTTGTCCACCATGGCGTTCCAGACGAGGCGCTCCTCGGCGTAGGCCGGGTGGTCCGGCCCGATCAGCTCGCCCGTGAACCGGCCGGCCAGCTCACCGACGATTCGGGCCCGCAGCTCGTCGTCCAGGGCCACGGGCGCCGCGTCGAGCCGGGTGGTGACATCCTCAGCGATGCTCATCCGTGGACTGTATGCAGTTCTCCGAGGGCGGTCAAGGTCGGGACAGCCCCACGACCGACGCCTGTCGGCCCTCTCAGGCCGGGACGGCCAGCGCCTGCTCGGCGATCCGCCGCATCGCCGCGAGGGTCGCGTCGACCGCCTTCAGGTAGTCCCCGGTCATCGAGTCGGCGTACTCCTGCTCGGCCGGCGAGCCACCGGGGACCCCGGTGACCACCAGTGCGAAACTGAACCGCAGCCGCAGGTCGTCGTCGGGACCCTCGATCTCGTTGGTGATCGTCCCCAGCACCGGCCCGGCGATGCGGGTGAAGACGACCCGGTGCGGGCGCTCGAGGGTGATCCGCTCGGTGAAGCGCTGCCCGCGGAAGTCGATGTCCCGGTCGAAGACGTCGGTGCCGTACCGGGCGGTGACCTCGCAGAACGTCATGCTGGGCACGAACGGCAGCGCGTTGTCGGCCTTGAGGACGAGCCCGTCCCACACCGCGGTGCGGTCCAGGGCCGGGGCGCCCGGGGGGTTGGCGGGCAGCTGGTGCGAGACGAAGATCATGAGGTCCTTCCGGGTCGACGGTGACGGGTGCGGGAGGTCGGGTGCTCAGTCCCAGGTGAAGGTGCCGGTGCCGAGGGAGACCCGGACGCCGACGCTGCCCTCGTTGACCCGCCAGCGGTGGACGGTGAAGGTGCGCATCCCGGCGAGCACGAGCGGGTCCGCCGCGGCGAGCGCGTGTGCGGCCGCCTCGTCCGGCGCGCGGAACACCGTCACCCCGGAGCCCGGCCCGGTGCCCGGGCCGGAGAGCAGCGGCCCGGAGACGAACAGGACCCCGTCGCGCTCCAGACCCAGCAGCCACGCGAGATGAGCCTCGACGTGCGGGCCGATCGCGGCGGCGTCGATCCCCGCGCGGGGCGTGGACAGCACCAGCCAGTAGTCGCGCGCGAGCAGCCGGGAGCGGTCGACGCCCCCCGGGCCCACCTCGTCAGTCACGCCAGAGACTGTATGCACTCCACCGGTGGCGTCAAGGGCGGCGGGTCGGCGAGAATGCCCGCCATGGCCCGGACCGCTGACATCCCGAACGTGCACAAGGTCCACCTGCCCGAGGTGCGCCAGGCCATCCCGCACGTGCACGCCTACCTGCGCGAGTGCATCCTCGACGGCACCCTGCCGCCGGGGACCAAGCTCTCCCAGGTCACCCTGGCCGAGCAGCTCGGGGTCAGCCGCACGCCCCTGCGCGAGGTCCTGCGCATGCTGCAGGAGGAGGGGCTCGTCACGATCGAGCCGAACCAGCGGACCCGGGTCGCCGGGCTGGACCCGCAGGAGCTCGACGACACCTACGCGAGCCGGATCCTGCTGGAGACCCTCGCGCTCTCCCTGACGGTCGGCGGCTTCGGGGCCGCCGCCCAGAAGGAGGCGAAGCGTCAGCTGACGGTGATGCGGCGGGCGGCGCGGTCCGGGGACTTCGACGCCTGGTTCGCCGCCCACGCCGAGTTCCACCGGCTGCTCACCGGCGGGGCCGGCGCGGTCCTCCAGCGCCAGCTGCGGGCCTACGCCGACCGGACGATCCGCTACATCCGCATCTACCAGCTCTCCGAGCCCGCCAGCTGGCAGTCGGCCGGGGACGTCGAGCACGCGCAGATCCTCGAGGCCCTCACCGCGGGCGACGAACGCGGCGCGCTCACCGGGATCGCCCACCACCTGGCGCGGACCGCCCTGCGGGTGCTCACGGACTGCGCCCCGGACTACGTGCCGCAGGCCGTCCCGCACGCGGTGGCGCTGATCGACCGGCGACCGCCGGCCGCGCTGCGCCTCACCGCCGCCAGCTGAGACGACCTGGCCCAGCAGGGGCGGCCGCACCTCGGGGCCGTCAGCGGGCGACGATCTCGTTGCGGATCGTCCCGAGCCCCTCCACGGTCACCGTGACGACGTCACCCGGGTGCAGGAACTCCCGACGCGGCATCCCGACCCCCGCGGGGGTGCCGGTGAGGATCACGTCTCCGGGCTCCAGGGTCACCATCCGGCTGGCCGCGGCGACGAGGCGGTGCATGCCGACGACCATGTCGGCGGTGCTGGCGTCCTGCTTGACGACGTCGTTGACGGTGAGCCGGATCCGGAGGTCCTGCGGGTCGGGCACCTGCCACGCCGGGACCATCCCCGGCCCGAGCGGGCAGAACCCGTCCTGCCCCTTGTGCGCCAGCCAGTCGAAGCCGAACGGCGGGGCCACCGCGTCCGGCCGGATGAAGGCCCCGCGGTCGGAGACGTCGTTCGCGACCAGGTAGCCCGCGACGTGCGCACCGGCCTCGTCGTCGGCGAGGTCGCGGCACCGGTCGGCGACGACCACGCCGACCTCGGCCTCCCAGTCGACGCTCGACCCCGGCGTCGTGCGGATCGCGACGGCGGCGTGGGGTCCGACCACGGTCGTGGTCGGGGGCTTGAGGAAGAAGAACGGCGTCGCCGCCGGGTCGGGGCGGGCCGTGCCCATCTCCGCGGCGTGGCTGTGGTAGTTGGCGCCCGCACAGAGCAGCTTCCGCGGATAGGTCAGGGGCGCCGCCAGCGCCACGGGTCCCCCCACCGGCGTGAGCACACCGACGTCGAGCGCGCGCAGGACGGGGGCCCACCGGGCCCAGTCGTCCAGCACCTGCAGCAGCGTCAGGCCGGCCATCGGGGCGGGGGCGAACCGGACCTCGCCGGCCACCTCGATCCCCAGCGTGGGTGAGGTGTCGGCGGCGGAGTGGTACTGGACCAGGGACCAGCGGGGCGACGACGGCGGGGAGGTGGTCATCAGCGGCGGCTCAGTGGTCGATCAGCGCGGGGTTGATGGGTCCCCAGCTGTTGACCGCGACGGGGTCGACCGCCCAGGTCTTCGGGTACTGCGGGAAGTCCTCGTGCCACGGGCGCGGCTCCCAGTACCCCTTGGCCTCGTCGTGGACGACGTCGAGCTGGGTGAACAGCTCCACCAGGTTCCCGTCCGGGTCACGGTGGTAGGTGAAGACGTTGTGCCCGGCGCCGTGGCGGCCGGGACCCCACTCGAGGCGGAAGCCGTGCTTCGCCAGGTGGTCGAGCATCACCTGCAGGTGCGCGAGGTCGCGCATCTCGTAGGCCACGTGGTGCATCCCCCGGCGCTTCGTGCTCGCCATGAAGTTCGCGGCGTGGTGGTCGGCGTTGCAGCGCAGGAACACGAAGAAGTCGCCGATGGTGTCCGCCCAGCGGAAGCCGAGGGCGTCGGTGTAGAAGTCCTGCACGGGCGCGAGCGCGGGGACGAAGGCCGCCACGTGGCCGAGCTTGGTGGGCCGCAGCGGGGTGTACCCCTCGACCCCGCTGGACGTCTGGCCCTCGAACAGGTGCAGGGGCGTGCCCGTCCCCGGCTCGGTGAGCACGAGGACGTCGGGCGTGGCCGGGGCGACGTCGCTGCGCCGCGCCACCTCGAGCCCCGCCGCGCGGAGCTCCTGCTCGGCCCGGTCGAGGGAGCCGCGGACCTCGAAGCCGACGACGCTGCGGCCCCCGGCGCCCCCCTGCTCGACGACGACGCAGTGGTGGTCGAACGTCGTGGTCAGGTAGGCCCGGCGGTGGTCGCGCTCGACGACCACGAAGTCCAGGACGTCGGTGTAGTACGCGACGAGGCGGTCGACGTCGGGGGTCTCGAACCCCACGTAGCCCAGCTTGGACACGGTCACCGGCGGCCCGCCGGCGGTCGGCACGGGCTCTGTCACGGGGTGCTCCTCAGCTCGGGCTCGGGTGCGGTCACGAGTGTGCCCGCGCGGCCAGCTCGATCGCGACGTCGACGATCAGGTCCTCCTGGCCGCCGACGAGCCCACGCCGGCCGAGCTCCAGGATCAGGGGGCCCTCCGCGAGGTCGTAGCGGCGGGCGGCGCGGCGGGCGTGCAGCAGGAACGAGGAGTAGAGCCCGGCGTACCCGAGCAGGACACTCGTGCGGTCCAGCGCCGGCAGCTGCTCGCGCAGCGGTCCGGCCACCTCGACCTCCGCGCTGTCGAGCAGGCCGAGGGTGTCGATGCCGGTCGTGATCCCGGCGCGGTCGCACGCCGCCACCAGGACCTCGGTGGGGGCGTTGCCGGCGCCGGCGCCCAGCCCCCGCAGGCACCCGTCCGCCTGCTGCGCCCCGGCCGCGACCGCCGCGAGGGTGTTGGGGATCGCCGAGCCGAGGTTGTTGTGGCAGTGGATCCCCACCTGCACGCCGGCCGGCAGCGCGGCGCGCAGGGCCCCGACCCGCAGGGTGACGCCCTCGGGCAGCAGCGCGCCGGCGGAGTCCACCACGTACACGCAGTCCGCGCCCGAGTCCGCCATGATCCGCGCCTGCTCGGCGAGGGCCTCGGGGCTGGCGCGGTGGGCCATCATCAGGAAGCCCACGGTCTCGCGGCCGAGGGCCCTGGCCGCGCCGAGCAGCTCCGCGGCGACGTCGGCCTCGGTGCAGTGGGTCGCGACCCGCACGACGTCCACGCCGGCGTCGACGGCTCGGCGGAGCCGGTCGACGGTGCCCACGCCGGGCAGGATCAGCGCCGCCAGCAGGCTGTCGGGCAGCTGCGCGCGGGCCGCGGCGATGAGCTCGATCTCGTCGGTCGCGCTGAGGCCGTAGGTCAGCGACGAGCCCCCGAGGCCGTCGCCGTGCGAGACCTCCACCACAGGGACGCGGGCCGCGGCCAGGGCCGCACTCACGAGCCGGACCCGCTTCTCGTCGAACTGGTGGGCGACCGCGTGCGAGCCGTCGCGCAGCGTCGAGTCGGTGATCCGCAGCGCCGGCCGGACGTCGGAGTGCTGAGCGGCGGGCGCGCTCACGCCGGCACCCGGGCGCGGCGGGCGACGAGCCGCTCGGCGGTCGCGACCGCGGCGGCGGTCATGATGTCGAGGTTGCCGGCGTAGGCCGGCAGGTAGTCCGCGGCCCCGGTGACCTCGAGGAAGGTCGAGACGACGGTGGTGCCCCCCGGCCCGCGGTCGGGCTCGAACACGGGTCCGGCCTTGAGCCGGTAGCCGGGGGCGTAGCCCTGCACGGTCTCGACCATCGCCTGCACCGCCTGGGTGATCGCGTCGGTGTCCGCGTCGGCCGCGACCACGCAGAGCACGGTGTTGCGCATCCGGACCGGCGGGTCCGCGGGATTGAGCACGATGATCGCCTTCCCGTCCCGGGCGCCACCGACCTCGACCAGCGCGCGGCCGGTGGTGTCGACGAACTCGTCGATGTTGGCCCGGGTGCCGGGGCCGGCCGCCCGGCTCGCCAGCGAGGACACGATCTCGGCGTACGCGACGGGGGTGACGCTCGCGACCGCGGCGACGATCGGGACCGTCGCCTGCCCGCCGCACGTGACCAGGTTCAGGTTCGGGGCCTCCCGGACGTCGTCGATGTTGACCGCGGGCACGACGAAGGGCCCGACCGCCGCCGGCGTGAGGTCCAGCGCGGTCAGCCCGGCGGCGGCGAAGCGGGGGGCGTTGGCCAGGTGGGCGTGGGCCGACGTCGCGTCGAACACGATCTCCACCCCGCGCAGGTCGTGCAGGAGGTCGTCGACGCCGGCGGCGGTCACCTCGACCCCGAGCGCCCGGGCCCGCGCGAGACCGTCGCTGCCGGGATCGACCCCGACCAGCAGCACGGGCTCGAGGTGCTCCGAGCGCAGCAGCTTGACCAGCAGGTCGCTGCCGATGTTGCCCGAGCCCACGACCGCGACCCGGGTCCTCACCGGACCCCTGCTCGTGCCGGCGCCGCGGCCGGGGCCCGGACGCTGGCCGACCCGAGGCCGTCGAAGCGGGCCTCGACCCGCCGGCCCGGGACCAGTGCGTGGGCGGCGGTGCAGGAGCCGGACAGCACGACCTGGCCGGCGGCCAGCGTGGCGCCGCGGCGGCCCAGTTCGTTGGCGAGCCAGGCCACGGCCTCCGCGGGGTCCCCCATGACGGCCGCCCCGACCCCGGCGTCGACCACCTCGCCGTCCTCGAGGAGCTCACACCGCAGCCCGGGCAGGTCGATCCCCGCCGGCGGCCGGTGCGGGCCGAGGACGAACATGCCGGACGAGCCGTTGTCCGCGACGGTGTCGGCGAGGGCGATCCGCCAGTCCGTGATCCGGCTGTCGATGATCTCGAGGGCCGGTGCGACCGCGGCGGTGGCGCCCAGCACGTCGGCCGCGGTGACCCCGACGGTCGGGAGGTCGCGGCCGAGGACGAACGCGATCTCCGGTTCCGCGCGCGCCTGGAGCAGCCGCTCGGCCGGGAGGTCGCCGCCGTCGGGCGCGCCCATGTCGGCGAACAGGTGGCCGAAGTCCGGCTCGTGGACACCGAGCGCCGCCCGCATCGCCTCCGACGTCAGCCCGACCTTGAAGCCCACCAGGCGCCGGCCGGCGCGCTGCCACTCCCCGACCTGCGCCAGCTGCACCGCGTAGGCGTCGTCGACGGTCATGCCCGGGTGCACGGACGTCAGCGGGGGCAGGGTTCTGCGGTCGTCGTAGGCGGCGAGCAGGACGTCCGCGCACTGCCGGCGGACGGTGTCGGACAGCACGCCCCCGGCCGTTGCGGCGGCGCCCATCAGCCGTCCGCCCACATCGGTCCGGCGCCGGCGTCGGCCTCGGGGACCTGCCCCTGGGTGGACACCCGCGCGACCGGCCCGAGCCACATGTCGATCGAGCCGGGCTCGTCGAGGGAGTACGTCCGCGGCCGCCACGCGGCCTCGTCCTCGATCCGCCGGACCCCGTACGAGTACTCGTAGGTGAACCCCTCCGGGCCGGAGAAGTAGAGGAACACCGCGGTCGACTGCGGGTGGCGCCCCGGGCCCATCTCGATGTGGACGCCGTGCTCCTGCAGGAAGTGCCAGCTGCGGAAGACGTCGTCGAGGGTGTCGACCTGGAAGTTCATGTGGCACAAGCCGGGCCGCTCGCCCCGGAACACCGCGAGCTTGTGGTGCACCGGGTCGATGCGCATCAGGCAGGCGTCGTCCCCGATCCAGTCCGACACCCGGGCGTTGAAGCGCGTGCTCCAGAACCGGTGGGCCTCCCGGACGTCGGGGGCGTCGAGGCAGAGGTGGCCGAACTCGGTGATCCCCGCCTCACGGCCGAACCGGATCGGCCGGGTGAGCAGGTTCTGCCCGGTGACCAGCTCGATCCGGTTCCCGAAGGGGTCGTCGAAGAGGATCAGCTCCCCCACCCGGCGGCCGCGGGCCTGCTCGGCCGAGCCGCGCCGGACGACGAAGCCCTCCTTCTCCAGCTCGGTCTCGGCGTCGGCGAGGGCGTCGGTGTCCGCCAGGACGAAGCCGCTCGACAGGACCCCGGACGGTCCCTCGACCAGCTCCAGGCAGTGGTGGCGGTGGTCGGCGCGCAGGTGCGCCGTCCGCGCACCCTCGACGAGCTCGGTCCCGACGTGCTCGAGGCCGACGATGTCGGTGGCGAACGCCAGCGCCGCGGGCAGGTCCGCCACACCCGAGCGCACGTAGGCGATGTCGTCCAGGACGATCATGCGCGGGGCTCCCGCCGCGAGCCGGCTGTCGTACTGTCCACCACACGCGCAGGCACGTCCGTCGTCCGCATCGGGCCTCCTCGCCGTCGCGCAAACTGTATCCAGTCGGCGGGGCGAGTCAAGGCGCCGGGTGCGCCGGTGAACGCGCCCGGCGACTCCGTCGAGGGGATCGGAGGTCCTGGTGCACCTGACGACGCCAGCCGACGGACCGGCGGTCGCGGACCTCGCCGCCGCCGCCCGGGTCCTCGCCGGCGAGGGACTGGTCAACGCCTTCGGGCACGTCTCGGTGCGCCTGGGCGCCGGGTTCCACATCACCCCGCCGGTGCCACTCGGGACGCTCGCCGCGGCGCAGGCGGCGGCAGCGGTCTTCCCGGCGGTCGCCCTCGACGCGGTGCTGCTGCCGGCCGGCGTCCCGGCGGAGGCGTGGCTGCACGCGGGGGTCTACCGCGCCCGACCCGACGTGGGTGCCGTCGTCCGCGCGCAGCCCGGGGCGGCGGCGACCCTCGCGGCCAGCGGGCGTGCGCTGCAGGCGCTGCACGGGCAGGGGGTCCTCGCCGGCCGGCACGTCCCGGTGCACCGCGACGCCCGGCTGGTGCGGAGCCGCGCGGCCGGCGAGGCGGTCGCGGCGAGCCTCGGGCCGGCCGCGAGCGTGCTGCTGCGGGGCAACGGCGCCGTCACGACCGGGTCGACCGTCGGCCGGGCCGTCGCGCGGATGTGGGCCCTGGAGGCATCGGCGGCGCTCAACGTGTCCCTGCTGGGCGTCGCCGGGGTCCCCGGCCTGTCGGCGGCGGAGGTCGAGTCGTGGGAGGCGGTCACCGGCGAGCTGCTGGACCGGCTGTGGCGGTACCTCCTGGATCGCCACCCGGCGGCGGCCGCGCCGGCGGGCGGCCCCCGGACCGAGCCCCTTGGAGACACCCGGCCGTGACCTGCACGCCCACCTGAACTGCATACACTCATCGGCCGGAGGTGTAGCGTCCCGGCGAGTCCTGCCGCGCACGACCGACCGGGGGTACGTCCCGATGACCGACACCATGCCCGCGCCCCCGGCGACCGTGACCGTCCCCGACAGCAGCACCCGCCAGGTCGGCGGGGTCCGGACCCGGGTGCTCGACACCGGCGGCGACGGCGGCGGGCAGCCGCCGGTCCTGCTGCTGCACGGGTCCGGGCCGGGGGTGACGGCCTGGGCGAACTGGCGGCCGGTCGTGCCCGCGCTGGTCGCGGCCGGCCGCCGGGTGATCGCCCCGGACCAGCTCGGCTTCGGTGGCACCGCGAGCGGCGAGGACCGGCAGTACGGGCGGGCCGCCTGGACCGACCACGCCCTGGCCCTGCTGGACTCCCTCGACGTCGGCGAGGTCGACGTCGTCGGGAACTCCATGGGCGGGGCGGTCGCCCTGGCCCTGGCCGCGGCCCGGCCCGCGGCGGTCCGCCGGATCGTCCTGATGGGGGCGATGGGGATCGCGATGGACCTGCCGACCGGCCTGGACACCGTGTGGGGCTACACGCCCAGCCTGGAGGGCATGCGCGAGCTGATCCGGCTGTTCGCCTTCGACCAGACCCTCGCGGAGGGGGACCTGGTCGCCCTGCGGTACGAGGCGAGCCGCGAGCCGCGGGTCCGGGCGTCGTGGGAGGCGATGTTCCCGGCGCCCCGCCAGCGCTGGGTCGACGACCTCGCGCTGTCCCCCGCGGAGCTCGCCTCGATCCGCCAGCCCGTCCTGCTGGTGCACGGCCGCGACGACCGCGTGGTCCCGTTCCGGTCGAGCTCCCTGCCCCTGCTGGACGTCCTGGCCGACGTCCGGCTGCACGTCTTCGGCGCCTGCGGGCACTGGACGATGATCGAGCACACCCGCGAGTTCAACACCGCGGTGCTCGACTTCCTGTCATGACCACTCAGCCTCCCGGGACGCGCGTGCGCGTCGGGGTCGTCGGGGTCGGCACGATGGGGCTGCCGATGGCCGGGAACCTCGTCCGGGCCGGCTTCGAGGTGCTCGGCCACCGCCGCTCGGCGATGCCCCCGGAGTTCGCCGCGCTCGGGGCCACCGCGGTCGCCTCGCCGGCCGAGCTCGCCGCCCGGTCCGACGTGGTCCTGGTCGTGCTGCCCGGACCCGAGGCGCTGCTGGACGTGACGCTCGGGCCCCGCGGCCTGGCCGCCGGCGCACACCCCGGCCTCGTCGTGGTCGAGATGAGCACGCTGGCCGTCGCCGTGAAGGAACGCTGCCGTGACGCCCTCGCCGCGGGGGGCGCCGCGATGCTCGACGCGCCGGTCAGCGGCATGCCCGCCATGGTCACGGCCCGCACGGCCACCGTCTTCGCCAGCGGGGACGAGGCGGCGTTCGCGACCGTGCTCCCGGTGCTCGACGCCCTCGCGGGGAGGGTCCACCACCTCGGGCCGTTCGGCGCCGGGTCGGCGGTGAAGTACATCGCCCAGCTGCTGCTGGGGATCCACACCCTCGCCGCGGCCGAGGCCCTCGGTCTCGCCCGCGCCGCCGGCCTCGACCTGGACCGCCTTCTCGAGGTGCTCACCGGCACGATCGCCGGCTCCGCGGCCCTGACCGCCCGGGGCACGCGGATGGCCCACGGGGTGTTCCGCCCGGCGCCGGGACCGGTGGCCACGCTGCAGGAGGGCCTCGAGCAGGTCGAGGTCTTCGCCCGCGGGGTGGGCGCCGCCACGCCGCTCCTCGACCTCGCGGTCGCCCGCTACGGCGACGCGATCGCCGCCGGGCACGGCGAGGACGACATCGCGGTCATGGTCGACGTGCTCAACCCGCCCGCGGTCTGACGACGGCCGCGGAGCGGGTCAGGCGAAGACCGGCGCGAGGTCGATGAAGATCTGCCAGTCCTGCACCAGGCCGTCGCGGCCGAAGGTCAGGATGTCGGCGTTCGGGACGGTGACGATCCCGCCGTCGGTCCGGGTGTAGGTGACGTCGGCCCGCACGGTCACGACCTCACCGTCCTCGTGGAGCGCCAGCACGTCGTGCCGCATCCCCGCGATCGTCGTGAAGAAGCCGGTGACGGCCTCCCGCACCGCGGCCCGCCCGATCGCGGCGGGGTTGTTGCCGAACCGGAAGACCACGTCCGGGTCGAGGTGCCGGACGAAGCGGTCGGGCTCCATCAGGTCGATGTCGCCGAAGACCTGCTTCACGTCGTGGCTCATCCCGGGTACCCCTCGCCGTCGTTGGGAGCAGGCCGTCCTCCGGACGGCGCCGCGACGCCGACCCGTTCGAACTGTACGCAGTTCGGCCGCGCCGTCAAGGTGTGCAGTCGGTCAGCCGCTGTGACCCGCCTTGTAGGTCAGGGCGCCGTGCGGCGACGGGGCCCGGCCGCGGGGCTGGCGCGGCTCGGGCAGCAGCGGGTCCGGGCGCTGGACGGGCAGCGTCACCGGGCAGTCGGTGGCCACGGTGATCTCCTCGCCGCTGTGGAAGACGGTGATCGCGGTGTCGGAGTGGTCGCGCAGGGAGTAGGTCGCGTGGGTGGTGGTGACCTCCACGCGCAGGCGGGCGGACTGCCAGAGCACCGAGAACACCAGCCGGGACAGGCCCTCCGGCAGCGCCGGGTCGAAGTGGAGCACCCCGCCGTGGTCGCGCAGGCCGCCGAAGCCCGCGACGATCCCCAGCCAGGCCCCCGCGAGGGACGCCATGTGCAGCCCGTCGCGGGAGTTGTTCTCGATGTCGCGGAGGTCCATGAGCGCGGCCTCGGCGACGTAGTCGTAGGCGAGGCGGGTGTGCCCGACGTCGGCCGCGACGATCGCCTGGGTGCACGCGGACAGGGAGGAGTCGCGGACCGTGCGCTGCTCGTAGTAGTCGAAGTTGCGGGCCTTCTGCTCCCACGTGAACGCCTCGGACCGCAGGTGCATCGCCAGCACGAGGTCGGCCTGCTTGATGACCTGCTTGCGGTACAGGTCGAAGTAGGGCCGGTGCAGCAGCAGCGGGTAGTCCCCGGCCGAGGCGTCGAAGTCCCACTCCTGGTAGTGGGTGAAGCCGGCGCACTGCTGGTGCACCCCTCGCTCGGAGTCGAACGGGACGAACATCGTGTTCGCCGCGTCCCGCCAGGACGCCGCCTCCTCGCGGTCGACGCCGAACGCGCCGGCCTGGTCCTGGTAGCGCACCACCACGTCGGCCGCGCCGGCGAGCGCCTGCTGGGCCGTCAGGT
>CAXSIB010000015.1:0-18684 GCA_964237095.1 uncultured Actinomycetales bacterium | reverse complement strand
GGCGCGCACCGGGTCGTCCCCGATGTGACATCCCTGCCAGGACTCGTGCTGAGGACCGATGACTACGGCCCGTTCACGACACCGGGAGGACCGGTCCCGGCCGTCCGCTCTCCACCCGCTGTTCACCGCGCGTCCAGCGGCGCCTCCTAGCTTCAGCTCTGGCGGCCCGATGGCCGCCATCGGAGCACGCCGGCGCCCTGCGGCCGCGTGTGAGCGTCTGAGAGGACACCAGGTGAGAACAAGACTCGCTACCGGCGCCGCCACCGCCGTGGTCGCACTCGGTCTCGTGGCTTCGGCCTGTGGGAGCAGCACATCGTCGACCGCGGCCAGCTCCGACACGGTCACGGCGAAGACGGTGTCGGCCCAGTCCGCGGGCGGCATGGACGCCCTCGTGAAGGCGGCGAAGGCCGAGGGCCAGCTGAACGTCATCACCCTGCCCCCGGACTGGGCGAACTACGGGCAGATCATCACCGCCTTCTCCAAGAAGTACGGCATCAAGATCACCAGCGCAAACCCGAACGGCACCAGCGCCAACGAGATCACCGCCGTGAAGCAGCTGAAGGGCCAGTCCCGGGCTCCCGACGTCCTCGACCTCGGCAACTCCTTCGCCCTCGAGGCCGCCTCGGCCGGGCTGCTCGCCCCGTACCAGGTCGCGAGCTGGTCGGACATCCCGGCGTCGCAGAAGGCGGCCAACGGCGACTGGTTCGCCGACTACGGCGGCTTCGTCGCCATCGGCTACGACGCGGACAAGGTCAAGACCCCCCCGACCTCCTTCAAGGACCTCGAGAACCCCGCCTACAAGGGGCAAATCGCCCTGAACGGCGACCCGACCCAGGCCGGCGCGGCGTTCGCCGCGGTCTACGCCGCGGCGCTGGCCAACGGCGGGTCGCTGGACAACATCCTTCCGGGGATTCAGTACTTCGCGAAGCTGAAAAAGATGGGCAACTTCGTCCCGGTGACCGGGACGACGGCGACCGTCGAGAGCGGCCAGACCCCGATCCTCATCTGGTGGGACTACCTGGAGGCGTCGGCGGGTACGACGCTGAAGGGCAAGGCGGACTGGAAGATCACCATCCCGAGCGACGGCCACTACGCCAACTACTACGACCAGGCCATCTCGGCGACGGCGCCGCACCCGGCCGCGGCGCGGCTGTGGGAGGAGTACCTCTACTCCACCGCCGGGCAGAACCTGTGGCTGAAGGGCATGGCCCGCCCGATCGAGCTGGCGAGCATGACCACCGCGGGCACGGCGGACAAGACGTCGCTGGCGGCCCTGCCCGCTGCCCCCGCCACCGTCGCCTACCCGACCGTGGCGCAGCTGACCAAGGCCGAGGCCCTCGTCCAGAAGGACTGGGCGAGCATGGTCGGCGCGGGTTGAGCACCGCCACCCTCACCGGCGCCACCGACGGCGGCAGGACCGCCGCCGGTGGCGCCGGGCGGGCCCGCGGTCCGTCCCTGCGGTCACCCCTGCTCCCCCTGCTGCCGTTCTTCCTCTACATCGCCGTATTCCTCGGCCTGCCCGCGGCGGCGGTCGTGGTCGGGACATTCCGCGGCGGAGCCGGCGGCTGGACCCTCGCCAACGTGCGGACCGCGTCGTCGGGGCTCTACCGACACTCCTTCGCGGTCAGCATCGAGCTGTCCGTCATCAGCGCGGTGGTCCCCGCGATCCTCGGTCTCGTGCTGGCCTACGTCATCCGCACCAGTGGCAACCGGACCCTGGTCCGGGTGACGTCGACGGTGTCCGCGGTGTTCGCGAACTTCGGCGGGGTCCCACTGGCGTTCGCGTTCATCGCGACCCTCGGCAACACCGGGCTCGTGACCCGGATGCTGAGTGGACTCGGGTTCCCGATCTACGACCACGGGTACTCCCTGTTCACCTTCAGCGGGGTCGCCTTCGTCTACGCCTACTTCCAGATCCCCCTGATGGTCATCGTCATCACCCCCGCCCTCGGCGGCCTCAAGCCGGCCTGGCGGGAGGCCACGGAGAACCTCGGCGGCGGCGCGTGGGCGTACTGGCGCCACGTCGGCGGCCCCGCGCTCGCCCCGCCGTTCCTCGGGGCGGTCCTGTTGCTGTTCGGCAGCGCGTTCTCCGCCTACGCGACGGCCTACGCCCTGCTCGGCAGCACCCTGCCCCTCGTCCCCATCCAGATCGGGGCCCTGCTGTCCGGGAACGTCCAGGCCGGGCAGGAGAACGTCGGGCAGGCCCTCGGCGCCGGGATGCTCCTCGTCATCGCCGTCGTCATGGTGGCCTACGCGGTGCTGCAGCGGCGGGCGTCGCGGTGGCTCCGGTGAGCACCGTCGAGGCCGCCGTCGGCGAGATCGCCCAGGTGGCCGTCCCCGAGCCGGCACCGTCCGGTGAGCGCCGCCGGCGGGTACCCGGCTGGCGGTGGCTCGTCCTCCTGGTGGCCGCGGTGTTCTTCGCGACCCCCGTCCTCGCCGCCCTCGAGTTCAGCCTCCGCGCCGGTCACGGGCACTACTCCTTCAGCTCCTACGCGCACATCGTGAGCGCACCCGGCTTCGGGTCGTCGTTCGGCCTGTCCCTGAAGCTGGCGTTGCTGACCGTGCTCATCACCCTCGCCCTGCTGGTCCCGACCGCGGTGCACGTCGAGCTCCGCCTCCCCCACCTGCGCCGGGTGCTGGAGTCGGTGACCATCCTCCCTGTCGTCATCCCGCCGGTGGTGTTGGTGATCGGCGTCCTGCAGGTCGCTTCGGCCCTGTTCCCGGCCGCGCTGTCCTCGCCCTACATCCTCGCGTTCGAGTACGTGATCCTGGCCCTGCCGTTCGCCTACCGCAGCCTCGACGCGGGCCTGCGGGCCGTCGACCTGAAGACCCTCGTCGAGGCCGCCCGCTCCCTCGGCGGGGACCGGCGGACCGAGATGTTCCGGGTGATCCTGCCCAACCTGCGCACCGCGGTGTTCTCCGCGACGTTCCTCACCGTCGCCCTCGTCCTCGGGGAGTTCACGATCGCCAACCTGATGCTGTACCCGACCTTCCCCGTCTGGATCGTCACCGTCGGCCAGACCGATGCCGGGGTCTCGGTCGCGGTGTCCCTGCTGGCCCTCGCCGTCACCTGGGCGATCCTCATGGTCCTGTCCTCGCTCGACCGTGCCCCCGGTGGCCGCCGGGCACGCCGCACCCGTCCCGGGGGAGCCCGCGCATGAGCACCGTCGACCAGCACCAAGCCGGGGCGACCGCCGCCACCGCCGGCACCGACCCGCCGGGACCGGACCGGCCGGATGGCGCACCGGCCGGCGGGGCCACCGTGCGTCTCGCCGACGTCAGCCGTAGCTTCGGCACCGTCCGAGCGCTGGACCACCTGACTCTCGAACTCGCCCCCGGTGAGCTGGTGGCCCTGCTCGGGCCGTCGGGCTGCGGCAAGACCACCGCCCTGCGCGCCCTCGCCGGCTTCGAGACCATCGACTCCGGGCAGGTCCTCCTCGACGGGAGGGACATCTCCCGCGTCCCCGCCCGCCGGCGCGGCATGGGCATGGTGTTCCAGTCCTACAGCCTCTTCCCGACGATGACCGCGGCCGCCAACGTCGCGTTCGGGCTCCGCCTGCGCGGCGCCGACAGCCGCCGGCGACAGAGCCGCTCGATGGAGCTGCTGGAGCAGGTCGGACTGACCGAGGCCGCGGACCGCTATCCCCACCAGCTCTCCGGTGGCCAGCAGCAGCGCGTCGCCCTCGCCCGGGCCCTCGCGATCGAGCCGCGGGTCCTCCTGCTCGACGAACCCCTGTCCGCACTGGACGCCCGGGTCCGCCTCCAGCTGCGCGAGCAGATCCGGGTCCTCGCGACCCGGACCGGGACGACCACCCTGTTCGTCACCCACGACCAGGAGGAGGCCCTGTCCATCGCCGACCGGGTCGGGGTCATGGCCGCGGGGCGCCTGCAGCAGCTGGCCACCCCCGCCGAGCTGTACGCCCGCCCTGCGGGAGCGTTCGTCGCCGAGTTCATCGGCACCATGAACCGCGTCCCGGGCACGATGATCGACGCCTCGACGGTGGCCGTCCTCGGCGGGCGGGCGCCGGTCGCGAGCACCGGGCCGGACCTGTCCGGCGGCCCCGCGCTCGACCGCCGCCCCGGTACCGAGGTCGACGTCCTGGTCCGACCGGAGGGGCTGCGCGCGTCCCTCGTCGACCACGGCGACGCCATCGTGTCCGGGCGCACCTTCCTCGGATCCACGACCCGGCTGCACCTCGTCCTCGGGGGGGCTACCACGGTCCTGGTCGACACCGACAGCCTCGACCCGGTCGCGTCGGCCCCCGACGGCTCGTCGGCCGCGGTGGAGCTGCGTCCCCGCGACGTCCTTGTCGCCCCCCGACGCTGACCACCCCCACCATCAGGAGTGAACCCATGGATGATCACCCGTCGAGAATCGATGACGCCGGCACGACAGACGCCCTGCAGGTGCTGCGGGAGCTGTTCGACGGCCCCGGCGGCGCGGACTACCTCGGGGAGGACGTGACCGTCGCGGTCCACATGAGGCAGGCCGGCTCCCGGGCGGAGGACGACGGTGCCCCGGCTCCGGTGGTCGCCGCCGCGCTGCTGCACGACGTCGGACACCTGCGCGCCGAGGACGGCGGTGACGGGCACTCCGGCACCACGCTGATGGGGGGCACCGACACCCACCACGGCGACAGCGGCGCCGCGTGGCTCGCCCGGTGGTTCGGCCCGGACGTCACCGAGCTGGTCCGCATGCACGTCGAGGCCAAGCGCTACCTCTGCGCGGTCGAACCCGGCTACACCGAGAGCCTGTCCCCGGCGTCGCTCTACACCCTCGACCTGCAGGGTGGACCGATGGCGGGACCCGAGGTCGCCGCCTTCCGGGCCGGGGGCCGCGCGGATGACGCCGTCCGGGTCCGCCGCTACGACGACCTCGCCAAGGACCCGGCGCGGCCGACCCCGGAGTTCGTCCACTTCGAGCCCCTGCTGCGGGGTCTGCTCACCGCTTGACTCCCACGCCGGCGCTACTCGACACCGGGCGCCCGTGCCGGTGGCCCGGCCGGGTCACTCGGGGAACGCGAGCCTGACCGGGCGCAGGAAGTGCAGGCCCAGCCCGGCCGGCGTCACGGTGACGACCCACGCCGAGCCCTTGGGCGTCGTCGGCGCCGCCCGGGTGAGGCGGCCCGCCCCGTGCCAGCGGCCCATCAGGGCGGTGAGGGTCTCACCGTGGGTGCAGAACACCCAGCCCTCGTGGGCCGGATCGGTGACGAGGCCGTCCACCGCCGCCGGGTCACCGTCGGGCACCAGCACCTCGGAGTCGATCACCGCCAGCCCGGTCGCCGCGGCCAGCGGGCCGAGGGTCTCCCGACACCGCACGTAGCGGCTGCTCAACAGCCGGACGGCCGGGAAGCCGTCGAGGGACCGCACCAGGCCGGCGGCCTCCTCCCGGCCGGCCGCCGTCAGCGGCCGGTCGGCGTCCGGGTGCGGCCAGGACCGCTTGTCCCCGGCGTGGGCGTGGCGGACGAGGACGAACACGGCACGGCCCCCCCTCGATCGGTGTGCCCGCCGGCGGTCCGCGCCTCACGGTGCGACGCAGCCGGGGCCGAGGCCACAGCACCGCCAGTGTGGCAGCTCCGGTACCGCCAGGGGTGCCCGAGCGGCTCTGATCGCCAGCCAGAGTTGAGAAGTGGCACGAGACGAACCCCGGATGACCAGCGAGAGACCAGCAGGTGTCCCACGGGTGGACACCGGGGTTCCCGATCCCGGTCCGGCCGCGCCGGTGGCCGGGCGGCGCCGCCCACCGGAGCCGGACTCCCCGCACCGTCGAGCCCGCGATCGGGCGCGTTCAGCCGATCGGGCGGCCCGGCCGCGGCGCGGCCGCCGCCTCCGGGGTTGCCGCACGGCCGGGGCCGCCGCGAGCAGGACCCCGGCGGAGCGCACCGTGTACCGGCTCACCGGGTGCCGCCGCAGGTGCGCAGCCCAGTCTTCGTGGATGTCGCGGAACGGTCTCGGCTCGGTCACCCGACCACCGTGTCGGAGCAGGCGCCGGCGGGCGGAGAAGACCCACTCCCGGCCAGGCGTACGGAGCCCGCGTTGCCGGAACCCGGTCGGCGTGCGTCACCCGGTGTAGGTGGCGGCGACCACACGTTGGTGTTCCCCGGCAGCGTGACGGAAGGCGGACATCGGTCACCCAGACGTCAGCTCACGGGAGGAACAACATGCCCTTGGGTGCCAGTGGTGCCCCGGTGACGCCGACGCGGGTAATGGCGCCGGTGCGGGGGTTGAGCTGGCCGAGGTAGTTGGCGGTGAAGCCGGGGGCGGGGCAGGTGGCGGGGGCACCGGCGGCGTCGCAGGGGGTGTCGGCGACGAGGATCTGGCCGCGGCGGAACGGCCCGGTGACCCGGTCGACGGCATCGGTGCTCGCGTTGGTGGCGTAGAGGGTGCCGGTGCGGTCGGCGGCCCAGGCGGTGTCGTCGACGGCGTCGGAGAGGTGGAGCACCGTGAGCTTGTCCCCGCGCTGCCCGGCGCGGGTGGCGAAGATCTGGTCCTTGTCGCCCTGGCTGGTGAGCATGAAGTCCCCGGCGAACCGGGTGGCGTAGGCGGGGACGACCTCGTTGGAGTCGGGGTCGGCGAGCCCGAGTCGGCGGGTCCGGCCGCGGGCGGGGCTGGTGGTGTTCGCGACCGTGGCCCGGGCGGTGTCGGAGAACAGTCCCTGGATGGTGACCTGGTGGGTGCGGTGGTTCAGCTGGGCCTTGTAGACCGCTGGGTAGGACGCGCGGGGGGCGGGGGCTCCGGTGGTTCCGGGCGCGGAGGCGCTGATGAGGATCATGCCGTGGTAGATCGACAGGGCGTCGGTGCCGCCGCGGCTGGGCAGGGCCCGGCTGAACCGGTACTGCACGACTTTCGTACCCACGCCGGGCGTGATGACGTCGATGGCCGAGTGGGCGTCCTCGTTGACGGTGGCAAGGACCTTGCCGGTCAGCGGGTCCGCGGTGAGCCCGTCGCACTTGCCGACGACGTCCCACTGAGCGAGGGCGTGTCCGTGGAGGTCGAACTCGACGATGGTGCTGTCCCGGTTCCCGGTGGGGCTGGGCTCCCCCTGGGGGCCGACGCCGTTCTGGAAGCCGACGAACAGGTGCTTGTGCAGGCCGGTGATGTCGTCGGGAGCGGACAGCGCCTCGGTCCCGCGGGGGGTGTGGTGGTGGAGGGCAGCGCCGGAGGCGAACACCCGGGCGGTGAACCCGCCGGCCCGGCTCGCGGCCGGGGCCGCCGCCGCGTGCTCGGGGATGACGCTGGCGTGCGCGGTTCCGCCCAGCAGCGCGGTCGTGGCGACCGCGGTGGTCAGGGCGGCGCCGAGGACGGTGGCCCGGCTGCGGGTGGTCGGTGATCTGCGCATGTCGCTGCTCCCAGGATGAGGTCGTCCCGCAGGACGGATCGGGATGGGTCGGTGGTGGTGGTGGTCGGTGCTGTCGTCTGAGCTGGGACGACCGACGCCGGCACGTGAAGAGGCGGCTCGAGCCCGCGACCGGTGCTCTCGGATGCAGCGCCCACAGGTGGGTGGTCGGACCGACGCCCGACCACCCACCGCAACTCAGGTCAGAGCACGGGCAGGGACTTGGTGTGCTGGCGCTGGACGCCCTGCAGGGCCTCGGGGTCGAGGCCGAGGAGGCGGAGGATCGTCGGGGCGATCCGGGTGGTCGCCACGGCCGCCCGGTCGACGACGTGGTGCGGGGTGTCGGCGCCGGAGACGATGAGGGGGACGTTGCGGTCCTGGGTGGCGTCACCGCCGTGCTCGGCGATCTTGGCGACCCCGCCGGTGAAGACCACGCCGTGCTGGGCGATCCCGATGACGTCGGGCACCCGGGGGTCACCGGCGGCGGCCCCGATGAACCGGTCGGCGCCCCTGCCGGTGTGGACGGCGGTCAGCCCGGAGGCCTTGACGGTGGTCGAGGTGGTGCCCTTCGGGTCCCCGGCCCGATTGGCCCGCGCGGTGTGGGTGAGCAGGTAGGTCCGGGCGAAGCCGGTGGCCGCGGGGCCGCGGTCGGACAACCAGAGCAGCATGCCGTCGTCGTCGGTGGCGAAGGCCACCAGCGGCGCGGCCTTCGGGTGCCTGGCGGCCCAGGCGGCGTCGAGGCCGGCGATGATCGGGCCGTCGTCGACGCGCCGGAGCGTGGACAGCTGCTCCGGGGACTGTCCGTGCTTGGCGGACAGGATGATCGTGGTGGCCTTCGCCAGGCCGCGGTGGTCGATCGCGGCGACCATGTGGGCGACCTCGGTGTTGACGTAGCCCAGCGCCCTCGTGAGCAGCGGACCGGGTGCCCCGCTGGGGAGGTAGCCGCCGGTGAGTCCGTCGGAGACGGGCAGCTTCTGCGCGGTGGAGACGGTCTGGAAGTTCATCCCGAAGATGGCGGGGGTCCCGACCGTGCGGGTCCCGAAGTGGTCCTTCCCGTCGATCTCGTTGATGACGGCGGCGACCTTGAAGGAGTCGTACTCCTGGGTGAGGGCGTTGTCGGTGCTCCAGTCGTCGCCGGTGGCGTCGGCCACGGAGTTGATCTCCGGGGTGAACAGGTCCTCGATGCCGGTCCCCGACGGGCCGCTGAGGATCTCGTACGCGGGGTGCTTGTCCGACCACGCCGTGCGCAGCCCGTGGGCGCGGGCGACCTCGAAGACCGTGTTCACCTTCAGGTAGGAGTGCGGGTACACCGGCAGGCACGTCACCGGGTTCACCGGCAGCGCCGCCGGGTCGATCAGTGACTGCGGGCTCGGGGTCATGCCCAGGATCGCCTTCGTCAGCGCCGGGGCCGCGGCGAGGGTCTGCGCGAGGGTGTCCGTCGGCAGCGCGGTCAGCGCCGGAGCGGTCAGGCCCTGGCCCGCGTCGAGGGTGATCGGGCTCTGGGAGCGGTCGAGGGCCTCGGTGAGTCCGACCTCGGCCCCGGGCTTCGCGGTGGCGCAGTTCGTCGTCCCGGCCGGGAGCAGGGCATGGTTGTAGGTGTCGTCGTAGTACACGCCGCTGGCCGCGGGGGTCGCGCCGGTGAACTGGGCGACCATCCCCGGGAAGGAGTCCGACGGGAACGTCGTGCGGGCGTTGGTGTAGTCCACCCCGCCGTGCACGAGCTTCGCCAGCGCCGACCCGGGGTGGTGCGCGACGTACCAGGCCAGGTCGGTCGAGTGCAGCCCGTCGACGGACAGGACCAGCACGTGCCGGGCGTGGACCGTCGCGACCGACTTCGCCGCTGCTGCCGAGGCCGAGGCCGTCGACGCGGGCCCGGCGAGGGCGGCGGCCGCGAGACCGGCGGCGCCGAGCGCGAGCAGGGCCTTCGAGGTGGGACGAGACACGTGTGGTTCCTCCGTTTCCGGCCCGGCCGCACAGCCGGGCACACGCCCGGTGTAACCACACGACGTGTCCACACGAGGAGTCCCCGATGAACGGACGGCGAACTGCGAGCGGCGGTTATGAGTCCCACGGTCGTCACGGTCGACCCGTCGCACCGGCGGATCGACGAGGCCCGCGATCCGCTGCTGACCGCGAGTACCACGGCGTACTCCTGTCCTGGAGGATTGATTCGCCCCTGACGGTGCGGAGCGGAACGTCGTCGGTCCCAGCGGAGTCAGTGATCGCGTTGCGGTCTCGGCGCCGGCCATCTCCGGCCGGGCAGGGGTACTACCGGGATCCGTTGGCAACGGCGTCGAGCGGACACAGGTCGAGAGCGGGTGGTCGTGACAGCGGAACCGACTGGGCGTCGCCCTCTGGGACGCCTCGAGCAGGAGGTGTTCGACGTCGTCGCGGCCGGACTCGACGACGGGGTCACGGCGGCCGACGTCGCCGCCGTCCTCGACCCGACCCCCGCGCACACCACCGTCGTCAGCACCCTGGCCCGCCTGCTCAGCCGCCGGGTCGTGGCCCGTCACCGGATCGGCCGGACGATGCACTACACCGCGGTCGGAGACAGCGGCGTCGTGGTCGCGACGTCGACCGCGCAGCGCATGCTCCGGGT
This sequence comes from uncultured Actinomycetales bacterium, assembly GCA_964237095.1. Lineage (GTDB taxonomy): Bacteria > Actinomycetota > Actinomycetes > CAXTBU01 > CAXTBU01 > CAXSIB01. Next base: position 8,746 of record CAXSIB010000015.1, on the reverse strand, counting down.
ACTCGCCGCCGCACCGGACCGGTCCGGCGCGCTCGCGCAGTTCGTCGCCGAACTCAGCTCCGACGACGAGGCCACCCTGGCCCGGCTGCTGGCCGCCCATCCTCCGGCCCGGCCGCCGGACGGCCCCGACCATCGCCTCCACCTGCGGAGCGCGGCAGGCCGGGGTCCCTCCACACTTCGTCGCCTTCACTGAGAAACACCGCTCAGGGCGCACCACGACGGTGACGTCGGCATCCGGGTCGGCGTCGACGGAGGTGGACCACGTGGGTCCGAGCCGGCGGGCGCCGTGACGGCCGGAGCCACTGCGGGAATCCCGGGTCGAGGTTCGGCCGTTGACAGCTGCTGTTCACCTTCGGGTCAACTGTCAGCCGTCGAAGGGGTGACTACTGGAACCATGATCGTCGACGAAGACCAGACAGCAGGCAGCGCAGCATCGGAGAAGGGCGGGAACCGCGCGACCCGCCGCCGGGCCCGCCCGCGGGGACGCCGGTCGCGGACGTTGATCGCGGGGACGGCGGTGCTCGGCCTCAGCCTGGGTGCGGCCGCGGCGGCGTCGGCCGGGGTGTTCAACGGCGCCCCCCACGGCGGGTTCGGCACGGCCCGGGTCGGGACCGACAACGGCCACGGGGTGCTGCTGCCGGACAACGAGCGGGTCGCCCCGCTCGGGGAGCGGACCCTGGTCACCGACGGGCGGCTGCTGTCCTCGACGATCAGCCCGGACGGGAAGACCCTCGCGGCGCTGTCCTACGAGCAGGGGACCGGGTTCCTGACCATGACCGACATCGCGTCGGGCCGGATCATCCAGCAGGTCGGCACGGGCAGCACCGCGGACCCGAAGATCGGTGACGGGACGGTCGCCGCGGACGGTCCACTGTTCTCCGCCGACGGGAAGACCCTGTGGATGTCGCAGACCGCGGACATCCTGAAGTTCGCGGTCAACGCCGACGCCACGGTCGCGGTCAAGCCGACGGTGATCGCGACGACCGGGACGCACGGACCGGCGCTGCCGTCCGGGATGGCCTTCGGGTCTGACCCCCGCCGGCTGTACATCGCGTTCAACGGCGCCAACACCCTCGCCGTGCTGGACACCACCACCAACAAGATCCTCAAGCAGGTCCCGGTCGGGATCGCACCCCGCCAGGTCGTCCTGGTCCACGGGACCGCGTTCGTGTCGAACGAGGGCGGCCGGGTCCCGGTCGCCGGGGACACCACCAACCTCACCGACAACCTCACGACCCCTGTCGTGTCGGACAAGTCCACCGGGGCGGTGAACAACGGCACCGTGAGTGTCGTCGACCTCGCCACGGGAAAGCTGACGAAGACGATCCGGGTCGGACTCGAGCCGGCCGCGCTGTACCGGTCCGGGACGACCCTGTTCGTCGCGAACTCCAACGCCGACAGCGTCTCGATCATCGACACCACCACCGCCACGGTGACCCAGACGTTCAACGTGAACCCGCTGCCCGGATCGGCCGTGGGCAGCTACCCGACCGCGATCACCATGCCCGACCCGGGCCACGTCCTCGTCGCCATCGGCCGGGACAACGCGATCGCCGAGTTCGCCTACACCGACCAGCGGACCCCGGTGCGCTACCTCGGCCTGATCCCGACCGACTGGTACCCGGTCAACGTGGCCGTGGACGGCGCCCTCGGGCGGATCGTGGTCACCAACGACAAGGGCATCGGCGCCCGCGGCCCGCTGTCGACCATCACCAAGGGCCCGGGCACCAACACCGTGACCGGGCACAACACCTATGACGACACCGGGTCGGTCACCACCTTCGCCGCTCCCGCCGACGCCGACCTCGGCGGCCTCACCCACCAGGTGTTCGTCAATGACGACTGGGAGCACCTGCTGACCAAGCAGTCCCCCACGGCGGCGGCGAAGAAGGTGGCCCAGGTCATCCCGACCACGCTCGGGGCGCCGTCGAAGATCAAGCACGTCTTCCTCATCGTGAAGGAGAACCGGACCTACGACCAGGTCCTCGGCGACATCGGTAAGGGCAATTCCGACCCGTCCCTCACCCAGTTCGGGGGCAGCGTCACCCCTAACCAGCACACGATGGCGCGGCGGTTCGGGGTGTTCGACAACTTCTACGACGAGGGCACCCTGTCCGCGGACGGTCACAACTGGCTCATGCAGGCCGATGCAAACGACTACATCGAGAAGGAGTTCGGCGCCTTCTACCGCAGCTACCCCGCCCAGGGCGGAGACGCCCTGGCCTACCAGCGCGACGGGTTCCTCTGGAACGCCGCCGCCCGCGCGGGGAAGTCCGTCCGTGACTTCGGGGAGTACAACAACTACTTCACCGTCGACCAGGCCAAGACCCCCCCGACGTGGTCGCAGTGGTACCAGGACTCCCAGATCCTCGAGGGCAAGGCCACCGGCCCGCTGCCGGTGCCGCTGGACAAGTACACGACCTACGCCGACATCCCGTCCCTGAACGCGGTCACCGACCACACGTTCCCCCGGTTCGACCTCAACGTGACCGACCAGTACCGCGCCGACATCTGGCAGAAGTCGTTTGCCCAGTCCGAGCGGACCGGGAAGCTCGCGAACCTCAACATGCTGTGGGTGATGGACGACCACACCGCCGGCGTCGGCGCCGGCGACCCCTACCCGACCGCGGAGGTCGCCGACAACGACCTCGCCGTCGGGCGGATCGTGTCCTCGATCAGCCACTCCAAGTTCTGGGCCAGCTCGGCGATCTTCATCCTCGAAGACGACCCCCAGAACGGCACCGACCACGTCGACGGCCACCGCTCGACCCTGCAGGTCGTCAGCCCCTACGCCAAGCGCAACGGGGTGAACAGCACCTACTACACCCAGCTCAACGTGGTCCGCACCATGGAGCAGATCCTCGGGATCGCCCCCATGAACCAGGAGGACCGCGCCGCCGAACCCATGACCGACGCCTTCACGGCCACCCCGGACTTCACCCCCTACACCGTGCAGCCCAACCAGATCCCCCTCACCTTCGGGATCACCGGGGCCACCATCGGCACCACCGCCCAGGCCAAGGCCTCCACGAAGGCCGGCGCTACCCGGCCCGTCGTCCCCGCCGCCCAGTGGGCGACCTACCAGGCCTGGGTCGCGTGGAGCAAGACCCAGCAGGCCACCGGCCACCTCAAGACCGAGGACGCCGTCAACCCCGCCCAGATGAACCGGCTCGATTACTACGCCTCGACAGGCTGGACCAAGCCCTACCCCGGGGACACCACCATCCTCACCCCCACCCGGGTACCCGGCCGGAACCTGCCCACCGGCTATCTCGGCGGGGAGTAGCCGCGCCGACCGCCGACCTGTGCGGTCGAACAGCAAGAGAGGGGGTGTCCGGCTCAGCCGGGCACCCCCGCCGGCGTTCCGGGGGACCTTCCCGGTCACGTCGGTTCCGCCCGCTCGAGCCGGGCCATGGTCGTCAAGCGGTGCAGCCACACCGCCCCGGGGACGGCCAGCGGCCGCCCGGATCGCCTCGGCGCCGGCCCTGCCGAGCCCAGGGTCGACCGAGGCGCCGTGCCCCCGTGATGGTCGGGCCGGTCCTCGACCTAGGGTGCGGCAGCACGGTCAGAGGCGCCGCCAGGCGGCTCACGCGCCCGGGCGACCGGTGCACCGGGAGTCCGGAGCAGGTCGGCTCAGGTCGCGTAGGCGGCGGCGATTGCGGTGATGTAGGCGGTGTAGGCGTCGGCGAGGGCGGGGTCGGTGAGGTGGAGCTGGTTCTCGGCGTTGCGTTGGGCGTTGGCGGAGAAGTTGTAGCTGCCGGTCGTCACGAGGGTGTCGGTGACGAGGATCTTGTCGTGCATGAAGTCGTGCACCCCGGTCGGGGAGTACGGGGTGGAGTGCTTGGCCGCCAGGTGCGCGGTCACTGTGATGAAGTCGGCGAGGACGGCGGCGTCGACGGGGTTGGCCTTCCACTGGGCCACAATCGGGTCCATCTGTCCGGCGTCGTAGATCCCGGACAGGGTCACTCCCCGCCCGACGGCCGCGACCAGTGCAGCGAGCAGGGTGTGCGAGGTCAGGACCATCGCCGCGATCACCACCCGGGTGGACGCCGCGTCGACCTGGGAGGCGTCGGCGGCGTCCATCGCGGGCCCGTCGCCGGGGGCGAAGTCCCAGCCGACGGTGCTCGCCCCGACGGTGGTGATCGCGGTGTCCCCAGCCCCGGATCCCTTGATCACCCCGGCCGCCCACATCCCGCCGAAATCTGCGGTGTAGGCGGCGGCGACCTGGGAGGAAATGATGGTGACGATGTTGTTCTCCTGGTGGGTCCAGGCGTCGTCGGTGAAGTTCGTCGACCCCGTCCACACTGCCGCCCCCGTCCCGGCGGCGTCGACGACCACGTACTTGGAGTGCATCAGCTGCGGCGCCGCGGCGATCGCCTTCGTCGCCACCTTGGTGTCGGCGAAGTGTTCGCTCACCCAGGCCGCGGTCCCGGCCGGGGCCGGGTCGGCCTGCAGCGCGGCGAAGGTGGCCGCGGTGGCGTGCCGGGGCTTGCCCGCGTCGTACCCGACCCGCACCGCTACCCCCCGGCCGGCGGCGTCGAGAAGGGCCGCTACGACCGGGGCGCCGAGGGTGTCGGACAGGCGGAAGTCATAGATCGCGACGTCCACCGACACCACCGCCGCGGTGATGAACCCGGCGAGCAGCCCGGCCACCGCCTGCGGCTGAGCAGGGTCCCCGCCGTGGTCGGTGTCCCGCAGGAAGGTCACGCTGATCGGCTCGGTCATCCGCTGATCCGATCACCGGCGACCGACAGGACGGCGAACAGCCGGTGAACCGCCGCCCCCGACGAGGGGGCATGGGCTGGCGGCGGTGACGCCCGGGGCGGTCAGTGGTGGCGGTCGAGGCGGTGCAGCAGCCGACGGCCGGTCCGGCGGTCCTGCGCCCAGAGGGTGGTGAACGCGGCGAGGGACTCCTGCCCGCGGCGGCGTTCGGCGGCGTAGAGCAGGCCGTAGGTGAAGCCCTGGTTTTCGTTGACCGCGAGGTGGTGGAGCAGGGTGCGGGCCACGACGGAGTCCTGGTGGTCCCCGAGGACGGTCTGGACGTCCTTCGCGAGCTGCCCGACCCGGGCGGCAGGGCCACCGAGGACCGGGGCGAGGGTCTCGGCGGCGTAGCGGGCGGCCTTGGCAGCCTTGCGGGTGTCGTGGAAGTCGGTGTCCACCCCCGTGGCGAGGGCGTGGCCGGCGCGGTGGTCCAGGCGTTTCCACGCCCGGCGCAGAAGCCCGGGCAGCACCACCCGGGCCGGCCCGGCCGCGGCGTCGGTGAACACCGGCGCCGCCGCGACGGTGTCGAGGCGGTCGAGCAGGGTCAGGTATCGGGGGCCGCGCAGGGCGTGCAGGACCGCGGTGTGGGATTTCAGCTGCCCCCCGCGCAGCTCCTCGTCCAGCAGCCGCGCCCGGACGGGCCCGAGGACGAGCTCGGCGGGCAAGGCGTCGAGCAGGGATCGCATGCGGGTCTCGAGGACCTCCCGGTCGCGTTCACCACCGAGGACCCCCGCGAGCCACCGCAGCTCGCCGTCGAGGTCACCGATCGCGGCCGGGTCGAGCAGGGGGCGGAAGGTGTGCAGCGTGCTGCGCAGCCGCCGGGACGCGACCCGCATCGCGTGGACGGCGTCGTCGGTGCCGCGGCGGACGCCCGGGTCGGCGGCGACCAGCCCCTCGACCTCCGCCCGCAGCGACGCGGTCACCGCGGCCGCGGCACTGCGCCGACCGGCCTTGTCCGGGGCCGCCTGAACAGCCTTGTCAGCGGGCCGGCCGAGGGTGTGGGCCAGCTTCGACGCCGACGCCGACGGGGTGGCCCCGGCGCGGCGCAGCCGCTTCGCCACCACCAGCAGAGCCTGCCGCTGGGCGGAGTCTAGGAGCTCGGCCTCGACCTCCCGCCAGTGACTCACCTGCAGGGTTCCGCCGAGGCGCTCGCCGGTGACCTGGTCGTCGGCGACCTCGACCAGCGGGGTCCCGTCGGCGGCGGCCAGGGTCGTCACGGTGCGGGTGGTGCGGATGCGGGCGACCGGGGCCAGGGCGCGGCCGCGGGTGCGGACCGCGACGAGGTCGGCGAGGTCGCGGGGGACGCTGGTGCCCCGGCCGAGGGGGTGGGTGATCTCCCCCCGGTCGGCGCCGGCGGGAACCTTGAGGGTCCAGCCGGGGTCCTTCCCGCCGGTGCGCCGGCGCAGGGTCAGGTGCGCGGCGGCCAGGCGCAGGTCCTCGGTGTCGTAGTAGGTCGCGTCGAGGTCGACGGTCTGCGCGGGGCCGGTGGACCACCCGTTGACCGACAGCTCCGGCACCCGGAACGCCGTGTCCACGTCGAACTTCCGCTCCACCTCGAGCACTGACCCGTCCTCCCCGACGACATCCCGCAGCGGCCGGGCGGCCAGCGGGCGAACCCCCTAACCTACTGGCGGCCTTGCCCACACCGCCTGTCCACCCGGACGTGACCGGCGGCGACTCCCGGCGTGGAGCCCTCGACCGAAGGACCAGCCATGGCCAAGCAGACGACGTCGAAGACCCGAGCCGGGAAGGTGGCGACGGTGCGGTGGCTGGACGCCCCGGTCAAGCACGACTACCCGTCGGCCGGGTCCTACCTGCGCCTGCTCGCCGGGCCGGCGGTGATCGCGGCGGTGACCAGGGCCCTGGAGAAGGCGCCGACGGTGTCCCAGCACGCGAAGGACGTGCTCCGCGCGGCGGGGCTGCCGCTGCTGCCCCCGGACGACCCGGAGGTCGCGAAGGACTTGAAGAAGGCCGCCAAGGGGATCCGGCTGTCCCCGATCCTGCTGGTCCGCGGCGACCTCGCCACCGGCCGCGCGGTGGTGATCGCTGACGGCTACCACCGGGTCTGCGCCAGCTACCACTTGGATGAGGACACCGAGATCCCCTGCCGGATCGCCGACCTCCCCGCCCTCGTCAACGGCTGACCCGCACACCCCCGCCGAGACGTCCCCGACCGAGAGCTGCCGACCTGATGGCCACCACCGACCGCCCACCCGCCGCCGGCGCCACCGCCGGCGAGCCTGCCGACCCCGACCGGGTGCCGGCCGTGGTCCGCGCCCGGCACCGCCCCGCGATCGCGGAACTGCTGGCCCGGGAACCGCTGTGGGTGCGGGACTTCACCGACCTGCACTACGAATGGCGGCGGCTGTTCAGCGAGGTCCTCGGGACCTTCCTGCTCGTCACGGTCGGCGCCGGCGCACCCGTGGTGGACGCCCTCACCCATGGGCAGATCGGGCGCGGCGCCGCGGTCACCGCCCCCGCCCTCACGGTGATGGCGGTCATCCTGTTCATGGGCGCGGTGTCCGGGGCCCACCTCAACCCGGTCGTCAGCATCGCGTTCGCCCTGCGCGGGGACTTCGCGTGGCTGCGGGTCCCCGGCTACGTCGCCGCCCAGGTCGCCGGTGCCGTGCTCGCGGCCGGGTTCCTCCGCGCGGTGTTCGGCGACGCCGCCCACCTCGGCGCGACCCTGCCCGGGCCTGGGTTCGGGGCCGGGCAGGCGTTCGCCGTGGAGGTCGTCCTCACCGCCGGCCTGGTCAGCACCGTCCTCGGGACGGCGTCCACCGCGCAGAACCTCGGCGCCCTGTCCGCGGTCGGGGTCGGGGCCTACATCACCCTGGCCGGGCTGTGGGCCAGCCCCGTCACCGGGGCCTCGATGAACCCGGCCCGCTCCCTCGCCCCGGCGCTGGTCGGCGGGGACCACCACGACCTGTGGATCTACCTCACCGCCCCCGTCGCCGGCGCCCTCATCGCGGTCGCCTTCGCGTATGTCCTGCGCGGACCCGGCGGCGGCCCCGACGGCTCCCGCGCTGCCCAGGGCACCCTCGAACCGCCGAGCACGCGTCACCCCTGACCGCGGCCGCCGCACCCGGGTGGCCGCAGACCAGAGCCTGAGGGGGCGGGGCTACTTGTGGACGACGAGGTAGAGGCCGTAGAGCACGATCGCCGCGACCGCGGCGAAGCAGACGACCGCGGCGCCGAGGGCGGCGGGACTCCCGGCAGCCCCGGCCCCCGCGGACGCCCCGGCGGGGGCCGGTCGGGCCCGGGTGAACGCCACGACCCCGACGGAGAACAGGGCCACCGCGACGACCGCGGTCACCAGGGTGACGACGGTGACCTCGGCGAAGGAACCCCAGGCGATGGTCAGGGCGGCGCTCACCCGGTCTCCTCGAGGTCGGTGGTCACGGTGTCCGGCCCGGCGCCCCGGGTGACGGTCAGGGCGGGAACGCTCATGCGGCGACCGGGGACGCGACCGGCGGCGCGGGAACGTCGGTGCCGTCGTCGTTGACGTTGGCGGCGGTGACCTTGTTCTTCCGGGACCGGGCGAACACCAGGACCAGCAGGGCCGCGGCGATGACGGCCATCAGGTAGATGCCGACCGTGCCCCGGGTCGCGAAGTAGGCGACGACCGCGCCGACCAGCGCCGCGGCGGGGATGGTGATGACCCAGGCGATGACCATCTGCCCGGCCAGGGACCACTTCACTTTCGCCAGGCGCGCCCCGAGCCCGGTGCCGATGACCGACCCGGCGCAGACCTGGGTGGTGGACAGGGCGAACCCGAGGTGGGCGGAGATCAGGATCGTCGCCGCCGAGGAGGACTCCGCCGCGAAGCCCTGCTCGGTCTCGATCTTCGTCATCCGTGACCCGAGGGTCCGGATGATCCGCCAGCCCCCGATGTAGGTGCCCATCGCGATGGCGAGCCCGCACAGGGCGATCACCCACGTGGGCGGATTCGACCCGGCGGGCAGGTGGTGGCTGACGATCAGGA
>CAXSIB010000014.1:0-19573 GCA_964237095.1 uncultured Actinomycetales bacterium | reverse complement strand
CCCGGCCGCGGCCGGCCGCCCCGGCGCCGACGGGGGCCACCGACAGGACCGTCGAGCCGTGCGCCCGGGCCGCGGCGAGGACCGCCGCCACCGCGGCACCCGGCGGCAGCAGGACCGTCGTCGCGATCGGGGCGGCGACGGCGTCGTCGGGGACCCACAGCTCGAGGCCGAGCGCCCGCAGACCGGCCCGGGTCGCGGCCATGGCGGCCCCGTGGCGCGCGATCACGGCGGGCAGGCCCTCGCGGGCCACCCGGGCCAGCGCGGCGCCCAGGGCGGCCGTCTCCAGCGACGCCGGGGTCCCGGTCAGGGTCGTCCGGCCGGCGTCGAGCCACCGCTCCCTCGCGTCGAGCAGCGACAGCACGGAGTCCCGGGGCGCGGCGGGGTTGGCGGCCATCGCCGACCACGCCCGGTCCGAGGCCGCGAGCACGGACACCCCCGCCGGGCCCGCGAGGCCCTTCTGGCCGCCGATCACGACCACGGCCGCGTCCCAGGCCCGGACCGGGACCCCCTCGGCGCCCACGGAGGCCACGGCGTCCACGACGAGCAGCGCCCCGTGCGCCCGGGCCAGCGCGGCGATCGCGGCGATGTCGTTGGTCGCGCCGGTGGCCGCCTCGGCCTGGACGACCGACAGCACGTCGACCCGCCCCGCCCGCAGCGCCGCCTCGACGTCGCCCGGGTCGACGGCCCGGCGCGGCGGCACCTCGAACTGCCGGACGGCGGCCCCGCCCCGGGCCAGCCACCGGCCGAACTGGGCGCCGTACGGGCCGGTGACCACGTTCAGCGCCCGCACCCCCGGTCCGGCGAGCCCCGCGGCGGCGGCCTCGAGGGCGAGCACGGCCTCGCCCTGGAGCAGCAGCGCCGCGGGGGCGTCCAGCAGCCGGGCGGCGGCGTCCTCGACCGCGGCGACGTCGCCCGCGGTCACGGGCGGGCGGTCGAGGAGCACGGACGCGTCGTCGTCGGCGGGGTCGGGGCCGGAACCGGGGCCGGTGGGAGCCGGCCCCGCGGGGGCGGGCACCGGGTCGTGGGCGACGGGCAGGGTCATGGGGCGGCTCCGGTCGGGCTCGGCGAGGGGTGGCGGTGGGTCCCGGCGCGGGACGGTGCGCCGGCGGCGTCGGGAGGGTGGTCGGGGAGGTCTCGGCCCGGGCGGTGGTCGGTCAGGCCGCCCGCCGCGGCAGTCGGGGCACCCCGGCGACGAGGCGCCGCGTCACCGCCGACACGGACGCCGACAGCACCGGCCCGACCGGGCCGGACTCGACGACGCGGCCGGCGTCGAGCACGGTGACGTCGTCGCAGATCTCGTGGACCACCGCGAGGTCGTGGGAGATGACGAGCACCGCGAGCCCGAGGTCGTCGCGGAGCTCGCGGAGGAGGTCGAGCACCGCCCGCTGCACCGACACGTCGAGCGCGGAGGTCGGCTCGTCGGCGAGCAGCACGCGCGGCCCGACGGCGAGGGCCCGGGCGATCGCGACCCGCTGGCGCTGCCCGCCCGACAGCTGACCCGGGTACGCGTCCAGGGTCGACGCGGGCAGCGCCACCCGGTCCAGCAGCTCCGCGCTGCGGCCCGGGACCGCGTCCCGCTCGACGACGCGGTGGGCGCGGAGCAGCTCGGCCAGGGTCTGGCGGACGGTCATCCGCGGGTCGAGGGAGGAGTAGGGGTCCTGGTAGACGAGCTGTACCGCCCGGCGGGTCGCGGTGTCCCGCCGCGGCGCCAGCACCCTCCCGTCGAGGCGGACCTCACCGGCGTCGGCGCGGACACCGCCCATGAGGACCTCCGCGAGGGTGGTCTTGCCCGAGCCGGACTCCCCCACCAGGCCGTGGATCCGGCCCGGGACCAGCTCGAGGTCCACCCCGTCGAGGGCCTGCACGGCGTCGGCGCCCCGGCCGTGGCGGACGCGGATCCCCCGTGCGGACAGGCCCACGCCTCCTACCGCCGCCCCCGACCCCGGCACAGCCCGGATCGTCGGCGGCGGCTCGGTGATCGGCCCTGCGCCCGGGGGCTCGAGCACCGCGTCGGGCGGCTCGAGGACGGCATCCAGCAGCTGCACGGTGTACGGGCTGGCGGGTGCCCCGAGGACGGTCGCCGTCGGGCCGGCCTCGACCACCCGGCCGCCGCGGAGCACCACCAGGGACTGCGAGACCTCGGCGACCACCGCGAGGTTGTGGGTCACGAACACCATCGACACCCCGGTCCGCTCCTGCAGGGACCTCAGCAGCGACAGGACCTCGGCCTGGACGGTGACGTCGAGGGCGGTGGTCGGCTCGTCGGCCAGGAGCACCTCCGGCCGGCACGCGAGGGCGATCGCGATCAGCACCCGCTGGCGCTGGCCGCCGGACAGCTGGTGCGGGTAGGCCCCGGCCCGGCGTTCCGGGTCGGCGATGAGCACCTGGCGCATCAGGTCGACGGCCTCGAGGCGGGACTCGCGGCGCGACCGGCCGAACACCCGCCGCGGCACCTCCGCGATCTGGTCCCCGACGCGGACGAGCGGGTTCAGCGCGGCCAGGGGGTCCTGGAAGATCATCGCGAGCCGGCGGCGCCGCGCCGACCGGAGCCCGTCGCCGGTCAGCGGGATCTCCACCTCGCCGACCGAGAGACGCCCGGCGGTCACGACCGCCGACGCGGGCAGCAGCCCCATCAGCGCCCGCAGGGTGACGCTCTTGCCGCTGCCGGACTCCCCCACCACGCCGAGGGTCCGCCCGGCCGGCACCTCGAGGCCGACGTCGGACACGACGGGCACCAGCTCCCGGCCGGACCGGAAGGCGACGGACAGCCCGTCCAGGCGGAGGACCGCGCCGTCCGTCACCGGCGGATCCTCGCCGCGTCGGCGATGCCGTCACCGAGGAGGCTGAACCCCAGCCCGGTCAGGACGATCGCCACCCCGGGCAGCGTCGGCAGCCACCACGCGGTCACCAGGTAGCCGCGGCTGTCGTAGATCATCGAGCCCCAGTCCGGGGTCGGCGCCTGCACCCCGAGGCCGAGGTACCCCAGCGTCACGACCGCGACCATCACGAACACCACGTCGGAGACCAGCAGGACCACGGCGGCGGTGAGGGTGTGCGGGACGACGTGGCGGAGCACGACCCGCCACGTGGGCAGGCCGCCGGCCTTCGCCGCGCGCACCCAGGTCGCCCCCGCGACGACGCGGGTGGTGTTGCGGACCACGCGGGCGTACCCGACCCAGCCGACGATCGCGAGCGCGGCGTAGAGCCCGCGCGGCCCGGCCCCGACCGCGAAGACGAGGGCGATCACCAGGACGTAGAAGGGGAACGCCACGACGACGTCGACGACCCGCTGGACGACGGTGTCGACCCGGCCGCCCCGGTACCCCGCGAGCGTGCCGAGCGCGACGCCGGTGACGAACGGGGTGACGAGCGCGAGCAGCGCGATCCGCAGGTCGGTGCGCCCGGCGGACACCAGCCGGGACAGGGTGTCCCGGCCGAGGGAGTCCGTCCCGAGCCAGTGCGCCCGGCTCGGCCCGGCGAGCAGCGCGTTGCCGTCCTGGGCGATCGGGCTCTGCAGCAGGAACGGCCCGACGACCGCGACGAGGGCCACCAGGGCGACCAGCACGACCCCGACGGTGAACGCGCTGCTGGCCCGCAGCCGCCCGCGCAGCCGGTTGGACCGGCCGGCGGCGTCGGGGCCACCGGCGCGGGGGCCGTCCGCTCCCGGCGTCCCGAGCACCTCGGGCGACAGCCCCGGCGCACCGGCGGGGACGCTCACCGCAGCGTCCGCAGGCGCGGGTCGATGGCGGCCGCGAGGAGCTCGGTGACCAGGCTGACCACGACCACGACCACCGCGAACGCGAGAGCGACCCCCTGCACGACCGGGAAGTCCCGGCTCGAGATCGCCGTGTACATGAGGTTGCCGAGCCCGTCGACGGCGAAGACCTGCTCCACCACGACGGTCCCGCCGATCAGGTAGGCGACGTTCAGCCCGAGCAGCGTGAGCGTCGGCACCGCCGCGTTCCGCCCGACGTACGCGATCAGCACCCGGGCCTCGGAGAGGGACTTGGCCCGCGCGGCGGCCACGTAGTCGGCGTCGAGGACCTCGAGGATGCCGGCCCGGAGGCTGCGGATGAGCACCGGGATGATCGCGATCGCGGCGGTGAACCCGGGCAGGATCAGCCCCCGGAACGTCAGCCAGGGCCCGGGTCCGGCCCCGCCGACCGGGAACCAGCGCAGGTGCACGCCGAACACGATGATGAGGAGCAGCCCGATCCACAGCGCGGGCATCCCCGCGCCGACGGTCGCGACGACCCGGATCACCTGGTCCAGCACGCTCCCCCGGTGCAGCGCGGCCAGCGCGGCGAGCGGGACCGTCACCAGCACGCAGAACACCGCGGCGATCACGACCAGCTCGAGGCTCACCCCGAGCCGCGGCAGGACCAGCTCCCGGGTCGGGACCCCGTAGAAGAGGGAGTCCCCGGTGTCGCCGTGCAGGACCAGCTGGCGCAGGTAGATCCCGAACTGGACGGGCAGCGACCGGTCGAGGCCCCAGCGGTGGTCCAGGGCCGCGACCGCCGCCGGGGTCGCGTGGTTGCCCAGCACCGACTGCGCCGGGTTGCCGGGGATGAGGCGCAGGAGGCCGAAGGTCACCACGACGACGCCCGCGAGCACGACGGTCGTGTGCAGGAGGCGGCGCGCGACGAGCAGCAGCAGGGACCTCACCGGCGGCTCACGTGAGCGTCACGTCCTCGAGGCGCACGGCCCCGGCCGGGTTGACCTGGAAGCCGGTGACGGTGGAGCGGGTCGCCTTGACCGCCGGCGGGTAGGTCAGCGGGACGTAGGGGGCGTCGTCGGCCACGATCTGCTGGATCTGCGCGTAGAGCGCCTTCCGCTTCGCCGGGGCCAGCTCGGCCTCGGCGGCGTAGACCAGCTTGATGGCCGCGGGGTTGTGGTAGCCCGTCCAGAAGGACGTCGAGCCGCCGTGGACGTCGTCGATCTGGAACGAGGCCATCTCGTCGGGGTCGGAGATGTCGTTGATCGCGTTGTTGATGAACATCTCGTCGTCGAAGCCCTCGAACGCCGCCTTGTAGGCGGCCGTCTCGAGGCTGTTGATCGTCACGGTGATCCCGATCTGGGCGAGGGAGGCCTGCAGGATCTGCGCGGTCTCGTTCCACGCCTGGTTCGAGGAGGGGACCAGGATCGAGGTCTTGAAGCCCGTCGGGTAGGCCGACTGCGCGAGCTCGGCCTTCGCCGCCGCCAGGTCGTACCCGAGGACGGTGACGCTGCCGTCGTAGTACTGCAGGCTCGGCGGGAAGAAGGAGCCCGCCGGGGTCGCGGTGCCCGCGGTGGTCGCCTTGGAGATCCGCTGCCGGTCGACCAGGTGGGAGATCGCCCGGCGGACGTGGCGGTCGGCGTACTGCGGGACCTTCTCGTTGAACAGCAGCAGGTCGACCGACCACTGGTCGGCCTTGACCAGCTTCAGCGTGCTGTTCCCGCTGACCAGCGCCACGCTCGCCGACGGCACCGAGTCGATGACGTCGACCTGGCCGGCCTGCAGCTGCTCGACCAGGGTGTTGTCGTCGGTGACGACAGAGAAGGCGACCCCGCCGAGGGCGGGCTTCCCCTTCCAGTACGTCGGGTTTGCCGCGAGGGTGACGGTGCCGCCCTTCACCCACGAGGACAGGACGAACGGGCCCGTCCCGACCGGCGCCGCGAAGAAGGCCGCCGGGGTCTTGCCGCCCAGCTCAGCCGGCACGATCGAGTTCGCGAACACCGAGATGTCGGAGACGAACGGCGCCCACGCCTGGGTGAGGACCACGGTCACCGTGTGGTCGTCCTTCGCGGTCGCGGTCTTGATGACCCCGTCGAGGAAGCTCAGCGGCCCCTTTCCGTCGCGGTTGCGCAGCAGGGAGTAGACGACGTCGGCGGCGGTCATGGCCTTCCCGTCGGAGAAGGTCACGCCCGTCCGGAGCGCGAAGGTGTAGGTCTTCCCGTCGGCGGACACGGTGTGCCCGGTCGCCAGGTGGGGCTGCAGGTTCCCGGTCACGTCGGTGATGTAGAGCGGCTCGAAGATCTGGTTGAGGGTGTAGACGTCGCCGGCGACGATCGTCTCCTGCGGGTCGAGGCTGGTCGGGCCGGTCGTCCGCGCGTAGCGGAGCACCTTCCCGGTCGGGTTCGCGGCGGCCGAGGTGCTGGCTGCGGCCGACCCACTCGGGTCGGCGCTCGCCGCACCCGACGTACTCGCTCCGGCCGATCCGGCCGACGTGATCGGGCTGGGGGTGCTCGCCGGGGTGGAGCAGGCGGCGACGCCGAGCAGGCCGGCGACGCCGAGCCCCGAGAGCAGGGTGCGGCGGGGGATGCCGGGCGGGACGGGGCTGGTCATCTCTGGTCTCCTGTGGGTGCGGCAGGTCGGTGTCGGCGGGGTCGAGGGTCGCGAAGTCGGTGGCGGTGGGGTCGATGGTCGCGGGCTCGGGTCATCCGGGATCGGCCGCGACCGCGAACGGGACCCCGGGGACCCCGGTGGCCCAGCGCCGGTGGGGGCGGACCGCCCGGCCGACCCGGAACACCGCGGTGACGGTGGCCGGATCGCTGAAGACACGGGAGTCGGTGGGCTCGGCGTCGAGCACGGCGGCGTCGAAGCGGCGGCCCGGAGTCAGCGTGCCGGTCCGGTCGGCGACGCCGCAGAGCCGCGCCCCCTCCCGGGTCGCGGCCAGCAGGGCCTCGGGCAGGTCCATCCCGGCGGCGCAGAGCGCGGTGATCTCCCGCAGGGCCAGGCCGTGGGCGTCGCGGTGGCCGATGTCGCTGCCGAGGGCGATCCTGACGCCGGCCGCGCGGGCGATGCGGACGTTGTCCCCGAGCACGGCCCCGACCGCCGCGGCCCGCTCCCCTGCCGCGCCGGTGAGCGTCCCCGACCGCGCGGCGGCCGCGAGCTCGCCGTAGATCGACAGGGTCGGGACGAGGGTGACGTCGCGGTCGGCCATCAGCGCCGCGTCGGCCTCGGTCAGCCAGATCGCGTGCTCGACCGAGCGAGCCCCGGCGAGCACGGCGGCCGCGATCGCGGGGCCGCCGAGGGCGTGCACGGCGACGTCCCTCCCCCGCCGGGCGGCCTCCTCGACGGCGACCGCGATCTCGTCGCGTGTCAGCTCCTGCGGGAAGTCCGAGCCGGCACCGGCTCCGGTGTCGCCGCCGGCGGCGGCGGACAGGACACCGCCGGTGGCGAAGACCTTGACCCAGTCCGCCCCCGCCCGCAGGACCTCGCGCGTCCACCGGCGCACGCCGTCGACCCCGTCCGCGGTGTGCGGCGGGCGCCCCGGGTACTCCGGGAGCATCGCCGCGTTGGACAGCTCGGTGCCCGTCGCGGCGAGGAAGCCGTCGCCGTGGCCGCCGGTCTGGCTGAGCGGGACGACGGCGACCCGGGCCTCGGGACCCTCGGCCAGCCCGGCCGCGAGGGCGTCGCGCAGGCCGGCGTCGAGGCCGCCGAGGTCGCGGACGACGGTCACCCCCGAGTCGAGCGTCCGGCGCAGCGCCGCCAGGGTCTCCGCGGTCCGGTAGCTGGCGGGGGTCCGCAGCGACTCGCCGAGGTCGTCGGTGTGGGTCGCGACGTGGACGTGGGTGTCGACGATGCCGGGCAGCAGCCACAGGCCGTGGCCGTCGAGGTCCGGCACGGTGGGGTCGAGGGACAGCGACGGGGCGAGAGCGGTGATCACCCCGTCGCGGACCGTGAGGTCACACGGAGGAGTGAAGGCGCCGCCGGCGTCCAGGACACGCGCGCCTCGCAGGGTGAACACACGCCACCTCCCGGGCCGGAGAGCTCCGGGACCACTCTCGGACGAGGCGACGCCGCCCGTACCCCCACCCTAGGTCGCTGCGGGGCTGATTCCCTACCGCCTTGGTCGGGAATCAGCCCGGCGGACCGTCCGTCTCAGGACTCGACGGGTGCCGCCGTCAGGGTGCGGGCGGCCGCGAGGCGGCGCAGGGTGACGTCGCGGCCGAGCAGCTCCAGGGACTCGAACAGGGGCGGGGAGACCCGGCGGCCGGTCACCGCAACGCGGACGGGTCCGTAGGCCAGGCGGGGCTTGAGGGCGAGGCGGGCGACCAGGGCCACCCGCAGGGCCCCCTCGATGGACCCGGCGTCCCAGGTCCCGACCTCGGTGAGGGCGTCGGCCGCCGCGGCGAGGGTCGCGTCGGCGCCCGGGGTCAGCACGGCCGCCGCGTCCGCCGGGTCGACGGCGAACACGTCGTCGGTGACGAGCAGGAACCCGAGCATCTGGTCGGCCTCGGCGAGCACCGTGATGCGCTCCTGGATCAGCGGCGCCGCCGCCCGGACGAGCGTGCGCGTCGCCTCGTCCGGACTCGCGTCGACCAGCCCCACGTCGGCGAGCCGGTCGAGCACGCGGTCGGCGAAGTCGGCCGGGTCCAGGCGCCGGATCCACTCGGCGTTGACGGCCTCGGCCTTGCGGACGTCGAAGCGGGCCGGGTTCGCACTCACCCGGGCGATGTCGAACGCCGCCGCCATCTCGGTGAGGGAGAAGACCTCGCGGTCGCCGCCGATCGACCAGCCGAGCAGCGCCAGGTAGTTGAGCAGCCCCTCCGGCAGGTAGCCCGCCCGGCGGTAGGACGCCAGCGACGCCTCCGGGTCCCGCTTCGACAGCTTCTTGTTCCCCTGCCCGAGCACGTAGGGCAGGTGGCCGAACGCGGGGAGCCCCTCGGCGTGCCCGAGCGCGATGAGTGCCTCCCACAGCGCGAGCTGGCGCGGGGTCGAGGACAGCAGGTCCTCCCCGCGCAGCACGTGGGTGATGCCCATGACCGCGTCGTCGACCGGGTTCACCAGCGTGTACAGGGGCTCGCCGTTGGCGCGGGTGATCGCGAAGTCGGGGACGCTCCCGGCCGGGAAGGTGATCGGGCCGCGGACGAGGTCGTCCCAGGTGAGGTCGTGCGCCGGCATCCGCAGCCGCAGGACCGACGGCCGGCCCCCGGCCCGGAACGCCGCGACCTGCTCCGCGGTCAGGTCGCGGTCGGCCCCGTCGTAGCCCAGCTTGGGATCGCGGCCCGCGGCGACGTGGCGGGCCTCGACCTCGGCCGGGGTCGAGAACGACTCGTAGACGTACCCGCCGTCGACCAGCTCACGGATCACCTGCGTGTACAGCGGACCGCGCTCGCTCTGCCGGTAGGGCTCGTACGGGCCGCCGACCTCGGGGCCCTCGTCCCAGTCGATGCCGAGCCAGCGCAGGTCCGACAGCAGCCCGCGGTAGGCCTCGTCGGTGTTGCGGGCGGTGTCGGTGTCCTCGATGCGCAGGACCAGGACCCCGCCGGCGTGGCGCGCGAAGGCCCAGTTGAACAGCGCGGACCGGACGTTGCCGACGTGCAGGTCGCCGGTCGGGGACGGGGGGAACCGCACCCGGACGGGGCGTGGGGGTGAGGTGCTCATGGTCCGGCCAGGCTAGCGGCCGTACCCGCGACCCCTCCCGGCAGCGATCGCTCCGGTACGGCCCGCGCCGTCCACCGGCACGACGCAGGCCCACCACTGCGCGAAGCCCGGAGGGTGGTGATGGCGCCATACTGGCGCCACGACGAGTGTGCAGATCAAGGACGTCCCCGAGGACACCCACGCCGTCCTCCGCCGGCGGGCGGCCGCCGCCCACCAGTCCCTGCAGGAGTACCTCCGCGCCCGGCTCGTCGAGGACGCGGCCACCGCAACCGTCGAGGAAGCCTTCGCCCGGATCGAGACCCGACGGGGCGGGACGCTGACGCTGGCGGCCGCGGCCGCCGCCGTCCGCGCCGACCGTGACAGCCGCTGATCGTGACGGCCACTGAGCAGTGATCGTGGTCGACGCAAGCGTCCTGGTGACCGCGATGGTCGACGACGGCGACAGCGGGACTCAGACACGGGGTCGGCTGCGAGCAGACTCGGCGACCGCACCGGAGCTGATCGATGCGGAGGTCGCGTCGGTCCTGCGTCGCCACGTCCGCTCCGGTGCACTGTCGGCCGAGCGAGCCGACGCCGCCCTCGACGACCTCGTCGACCATCCCCTCACCCGGGTCCGACACCGACTTCTCCTGGCCCGGGCGTGGGAGCTGCGGGCCACCGTCACCGTCTACGACGCGCTCTACGTCGCTCTCGCCGAGATCCTCGGCGTCACCCTCGTCACCGCCGACGCCCGGCTGTCGCGCGCCCCCGGCCTGCGCTGCGACGTCGAGCTGCTCAGCGTGACGTAGGAGATCAGCGAGGTGATCCCCCCGGCGGTCCCCACCGTCCCGGCGGCCGCGCCCGCGCCGACCAGACCGACGACGTCGAGAGCGGACGACGGGTCCGTCGTCACCGGTGGCCGACCGCCCTCACCGTGAGGCGCCTGCCGGGGTCAGCGGGGCGCGACGTGCTGGCGCAGCAGGCCGTACCGCAGCCCGTCGAACAGGGCCTCCCACGAGGCCTCCACGACGTTCGCGCCGACCCCGACCGTGGTCCAGCTGCCGCGCTCGTCCGCGGTCGACACCAGCACCCGGGTGACGGCGTCGGTGCCGTGGGAGGAGTCGAGGATCCGCACGCGGAAGTCGATCAGCTCGAGCTTGGTCAGCTCCGGGTAGACGGTGCCGAGCGCCGAGCGGATCGCGGAGTCCAGGGCGTTGACGGGGCCGTTGCCCTCCCCCACCGCGACCGACCGCGCGTCGCCGGTGCGGAGCTTGACGATCGCCTCGCTCTTCCCGGAGTCGCCCCCGCCGGGGGTGTGGGAGGACGTGTGCACCTGCCAGGACTCGACGTCGCAGTAGACGACCGGGGCGCCGGCCTCCTCGCGCAGCACCAGCTCGAAGCTGGCGTCCGCGGCGTCGAAGGCGTACCCGAGCGACTCCGCCGCCTTGACACGAGCCACCACGCGGCCGACGAGCTCGTGGTCGCCGGCGACGTCGAAGCCCAGCTCGGCGGCCTTCAGCTCGATGCTCGCCCGGCCCGCCATCTCCGAGATCAGCATCCGCCGGTCGTTGCCCACCGCGGCCGGTTCCACGTGCTGGTACAGGGAGTCGTCGATGCGGATCGCCGACGCGTGCAGGCCCGCCTTGTGCGCGAACGCCGACGCCCCGACGTACGGCGCCCGGGCGTGCGCGGCGATGTTGGTGATCTCGGCGACCGCGTGCGCGGTGTGCGTGAGGGTCGCGAGCGCCCCGGCGGGCAGCACCCGGCGTCCCAGCTTCAGCTCGAGGTTCGCGACGACCGTCGTCAGGTCCGCGTTCCCGGTCCGCTCGCCGTAGCCGTTCACCGTCCCCTGCACGTGCACGGCCCCGGCCCGGACCGCGGCGAGGGTGTTGGCCACCGCGCAGCCGGAGTCGTTGTGGGCATGGATGCCGAGCACCGGACCGGGCAGCGCCGCGCGGACGGCGGTGACCGTCGCGGTGACGTCGTCGGGGAGCATCCCGCCGTTGGTGTCGCACAGCACCAGGACCTCGGCGCCGGCGTCGGCCGCAGAAGCCAGCACGGACAGGGCGTACGCCGGGTCGGCCTCGTAGCCGTCGAAGAAGTGCTCGGCGTCGAGGAACACCCGGCGGCCGTGGGCGACGAGGTGCGCGACGGTGTCGGCGACCATCGCGAGGTTCTCCGCGCCCGTGGTCCGCAGCGCCAGCTCGACGTGGCGGCGGTGCGCCTTCGCGACCAGGGTGACCACGGCGGTGTCCGCGTCGAGCAGCGCCCGCACCTGCGGGTCGTCCCCGACGGCCACCCCGGCCTTGCGGGTGGAGCCGAACGCGGCCAGCACCGCGTGCCGCAGCCGTACCCCGCGGGCCTGGGCGAAGAAGTCGGTGTCCTTGGGGATCGCGCCGGGCCAGCCGCCCTCGACGAACCCGACCCCGAGGTCGTCGAGCAGCGTCAGCACCGCGAGCTTGTCCCGCACCGACAGCGCGAGACCCTCCTGCTGGGCGCCGTCGCGCAGGGTCGTGTCGTACACGTCGAACCGGGACGGGGACCCCTCGGGCCGCGCGCCGGAGCCGGTCCCGCCGAGCGCGGTCACCGGACCCGCCGCAGCCAGCCGTGGGTGTCGGGCCGCCGCCCGTACTGGAGGTCCAGCAGGCGGGTCCGCAGCCACGCGGTGACCTCGCCGTCCACCGCGGGCTCGCCCGCCCCGCGGCCGCCGGTGGTGACCTCCTCGATCGAGCCGTCGGGCCGGGCGTCGACGAGCGTCCCGACGCTCGTCACGACGGCCGCCGTCCCGCACGCGAAGACCTCCACGAGCCGGCCGGACGCCGCGTCGGCGCGCCAGTCGGCCAGGCGGTACGGCGCTTCCTGCACCTCGTGCCCGGCCTCGGCGAGCAGCGTGACGATCGCGTCGCGGGTGATGCCCGCCAGGATCGTGCCGCCCGTCGGCGGCGTGCGCACGGTGCCGTCGGCGAACACGAACCACAGGTTCATGCCGCCGAGCTCCTCGACGTCCTCCCGCTTGGTGGCGTCGAGGAACACCACCTGGTCGCAGCCGTGGGCGTAGGCCTCCTGCTGGGGCAGCAGGGACGCCGCGTAGTTGCCGCCGGTCTTGGCCGCGCCCATGCCGCCGGGCGCGGCCCGGGTGAAGTCGCGGGAGACCCAGATCCGCACGGGCACGGGACCGCGGGTGAAGTAGGAGCCCGCCGGGGACGCCAGCAGGCAGTAGGTGACGTGCCGGGACGGCCGGACGCCGAGGAACGCCTCGCTGCCGAACATCAGCGGGCGCAGGTAGAGGCTCGCGCTCCCGCCCTCGGGGACCCACGCCTCGTCGAGGGAGACGAGCGCGTCGAGGGAGGACAGGAAGTCCGCCGTCGGCAGCTGCGGCAGCGCGAGCCGGTACGCCGAGCTCGCGAACCGGGCGGCGTTCGCCTCGGGCCGGAACAGCCACACCGAGCCGTCCTCGTGCCGGTACGCCTTCAGCCCCTCGAAGATCGACTGGGCGTAGTGCAGGACCGAGGTGGCCGGGCTGATCGACAGGGGTCCGTACGCGCCGATGACGCCGGCGTGCCAACCCCGTTCCGGGGTGAAGGACGCGGTCGCCATGTGGTCGGTGAAGAAGCGGCCGAAGCCGGGGTCGGCCAGGACGGCGCGGCGCTCGGCGTCGGGGAGGCGGTCGGGGCGCTCGCGCACCTCCCAGCCCAGTGCGGGCGGCGCGGCGGCGGCACTCGCCCCGGTGTCCGCGGCCACCGTGGCCGGGTCCTCGACGATCTCGTCCGGGGTGGTGGGGCCGGGCGTGGCGGGGACGGCGGCCGCAGGGTCGGTGGCGGTGCCGGTCATGCGGTGACGGTACCCGCGCCGGGGGCCGTCGGCAGGCCCTCCACGGCGGCCGCGAGGGCGTCGCCGACCGCGTCGGTGGACCTCGGCGCAGCTCCCCCGCGGGCGAGCAGGTCGGCGCCGACGGCGGCCTCGATGCGCTGCGCCGCGGCGTCGTGGCCGAGGTGGGACAGCATCAGCGCGACCGACAGCACGGTCGCGGTCGGGTCCGCGATCCCCTGGCCGGCGATGTCGGGCGCCGAGCCGTGCACCGGCTCGAACATGCTCGGCGTGCTGCGGTCGGGATTGATGTTGCCCGAGGCGGCCAGCCCGATGCCGCCGCTGATCGCGGCCGCGAGGTCGGTGAGGATGTCGCCGAAGAGGTTGTCGGTGACGATGACGTCGAAGCGCGACGGGTCCGTCGCGAGGTGGATCATCGCGGCGTCGACGTGGATGTAGTCGACGGCGACCTGCGGGTAGGACGCCCCCACCGACTCGACCTGGCGACGCCAGAGGTCACCGGAGTGCACCAGCACGTTGTGCTTGTGGACCAGGGTCAGCTTCCGGCGCGGGCGCGCGGCGGCACGGGCGAACGCGTCCTCGACGAGCCGGCGGATGCCGAACGCGGTGTTCACGCTGACCTCGGTGGCGATCTCGTTCGGGGTGCCCTGGCGGAGCACGCCGCCGGCGCCGGCGTAGGGGCCCTCGGTGCCCTCGCGCACGACGACGAAGTCCACGCCGGCCGCCGTCACCTCCGGGCGCAGCGGGCCGGTCGTCCCGGGCCACAGCTTCGACGGCCGCAGGTTGACGTGGTGGTCGAGGGCGAACCGCAGCCGCAGCAGCAGCCCGCGCTCGAGGACGCCGCTGGGGATGGTGCGGTCACCGGGGGCCGCGCCCACCGCGCCGAGCAGGATCGCGTCGTGCCCGCGGAGCTCCTCCAGCACCGTGTCGGGCAGCGCCTCGCCGGTGCGCAGCCAGCGGGCCGCGCCGAGGTCGTAGTCGGTGCGGGCCACCGTGACCCCGGTCCCGCGCAGCGCGGCGTCGAGGACCTTGACGCCCTGCGCCACCACCTCGGGGCCGATGCCGTCGCCGCCGATGACCGCCAGATCCAGGGTGTCGGACATGTCCCCAGGCTAACCGGGTGTCCGCATGGCGAGAACGGCGTCTCATCCTGCGAGTTCGGCGCGCGGGCACGACCGCGGTTCGGGCCGCCGGGTCACCTCAGGAGAGGGACTCCACCAGCGTCTCCTGGAGGTACCCGAGCCAGGAGTAGACCTGGTAGACCCCGACCCTCGGGTCGGTCTCGGCGTCGTCCTCGCGGGCCGCCCGCAGCCGCCGCCGCGCCCGCCGCAGGCGCGCCAGCTCCGCACGGGCGAGCACCTCGAGCTCCGTGGCGTCCTCGTCGGTCACGATCCCCAACCGGGTCGCCAGGGCCAGGCGGAGGTCGGTCAGGACCGTCAGCCACGCCTGGGCCCGGTCGGGCTCGAGCCGGACCGTCACCGGGTCGACCTCGTCGGGGCTCCCGGCGGCCGCGGCGTCGCCCCGGCGGCGGTCCCGGCGCTCGCCCGCGACCGGCGCCTCC
This sequence comes from uncultured Actinomycetales bacterium, assembly GCA_964237095.1. Classification (GTDB taxonomy): domain Bacteria; phylum Actinomycetota; class Actinomycetes; order CAXTBU01; family CAXTBU01; genus CAXSIB01. The sequence continues at coordinate 4,835 of CAXSIB010000014.1, read as the reverse complement.
TGGTGCAGCGCGGCCAGCACGAGGCGGGCCCGGCTGGTCTTCGTGCGCCGGAGGCCGTTCTCGGTGAGGCGGCGGAACTCCGCGCTGGACTCGGCGGCCACCGCGGGGTCGCCGCCGGGGTCGGGCCCGTAGGCGTCGGGCAGCAGCCGGCGGAGCACCGCGTCCTCCGGGGGGGCGGTCGGCCCGGGCTCGCCGACGTCGGCGAGCCCCAGCTCGGCGGCCCAGTCCGCGACCCCGGTGGACCCGGTCGCGACCGGCTGGCCGTCCTCGACCAGCTCGACCAGCTGGGCCACGAGCCCGCGGAGCAGCGTCACCTCGACGGGGTCGAACACGGCGGTCGGGCGGCCCCGGCGGTCGGCGCGGAAGAGGGCCGTCACGAGTCCCCCGACTTGGCCACCGTGGCCCAGAGGCCGTAGCCGTGCATCGCCTCGACGTCGCGCTCCATCTCCTCGCGACCCCCGGCGGACACGACGGCCCGCCCGACCTCGTGCACGTCCATCATCAGCTTCTCCGCGCGCGGCTTCGCGTAGCCGAAGTAGGACTGGAAGACGTACGTGACGTAGGACATGAGGTTGACCGGGTCGTTCCAGACCACGGTGATCCACGGCTTGGCCGGGACGGTCTGCTGGTCGGCCTCCGGGCGCTCGAGCTCGACGGGCGCGGTCACCCGGACATTGTGCTGCGTGCGCGCGGTGGACCGCGGCGGCCGTCCCCGGGCGACCGACCGGCGACCCGCACCGGCGCGGCGGCGGCGTCGGCGGAGAGCACTAGCGTCCGTGCGATGGGGCTCGGACTGCACACCGACCGGTACGAGCTGACGATGCTGGCCGCCGCCCTGGCCGACGGGACCGCCGGGGCGGAGTGCACGTTCGAGGTGTTCAGCCGGCGGCTGCCCGACGGCCGCCGTTTCGGGGTGGTCGCCGGGACCGGCCGCGCGCTCGCGGCGATCGGCGCGCTGCGCTTCGACCGCGACGAGCTGGACTGGCTGGCCGGCGCCGGGATCGTCGACCCCGCGACCGTCGACTTCCTGGCGGCCTACCGCTTCCGCGGCGAGGTCCACGGGTACCGCGAGGGCGAGCTGTACTTCCCCGGCTCCCCGATCCTGAGCGTGCGCGGGACCTTCGCGGACGCCGTCGTCCTGGAGACCCTCGTCCTGTCGATCCTCAACCACGACTCGGCGGTCGCGTCGGCCGCCGCCCGGATGGTGCTCGCCGCGGACGGCCGGCCGCTGGTCGAGATGGGCTCGCGGCGCACCCACGAGGAGGCCGCGGTGGCCGCGGCGCGCGCCACGTGGCTGGCCGGGTTCGCGGGCACCTCGAACCTGGCCGCCGGGCGTGCGTTCGGGATCCCGACCCTCGGCACCGCGGCCCACGCGTTCACCCTGCTGCACACCAGTGAGCGGGCCGCCTTCCAGGCGCAGGTGGACGCCCTCGGCGCAGACACGACGCTGCTGGTCGACACCTACGACATCGCCACCGGGATCGCGACGGCGGTCGAGGTCGCGGGCCCGGGTCTCGGGTCGGTGCGCATCGACTCCGGCGACCTCGCGGTCCTCGCCCGCCAGACCCGCGCCCAGCTCGACGCGGCCGGGGCGCCGGACACCCGGATCCTGCTGTCGGGCGACCTCGACGAGTACGCGATCGCCGGGCTCGGGGCGGCCCCGGTCGACGTCTTCGGGGTCGGGACCTCGGTCGTCACCGGCTCGGGCAGCCCGACCGCCGGCTTCGTCTACAAGCTCGTCGAGGTCGACGGCCGGCCGGTGGCCAAGCGCAGCGCCGGCAAGGCCACCCAGGGCGGGACCAAGTGGGTCGTGCGCCGCCACCGCGACACCGGCACCGCGACCGAGGAGGTCGTCGGCACCGGGCCCGCGCCGGAGGTCACCGCCCCGGACCGCCGCGTCGACGTCCTGCTGTTCCGCGACGGCGCCGTCCAGCCCGGCGCCGGCGACCTCGACGCGGCCCGGGAGCGGGTCCGGACCGGGCTGGTCACCCTCCCCTGGGACGGGGTGAAGCTGTCCCGGGGCGAGCCCGCGATCACCACGACGGTCCACGCACCCGCGGTGGTCGGCGCGTGAGCGCGTACGACGCCCGGACGGCGCTGGTCGTCGTCGACATGCAGCGCGACTTCGGCGACCCGGCGGGCTCCCTCTACGTCCGCGGCGGGGAGGACGTCGCCGCCGTCGTCGACGAGGAGATCTCCGCGGCGCAGGCGGGCGGCGCACCCGTCTTCTACACCCAGGACTGGCACCCGGAGCGGACCCCGCACTTCGCCCGCGACGGCGGTATCTGGCCGGTCCACTGCGTCCGGGACACCCCCGGCGCGGAGCTGCTGCCGGACCTGCGGGTGGTCGGCGAGGTCGTCCGCAAGGGCGTCGACGGCGGGGACGGGTACTCCGGCTTCTCCGTCCGCGACCCGGTGTCCGGCGACACCACCGCCACCCGCCTCGGCGGGCTGCTCGACGCGGCCGGGGTGCGGGCGGTCGTCGTGGTCGGGCTCGCCGGGGACTGGTGCGTGAAGGAGACCGCGCTGGACGCCGTGCACCGGGGGCTGACCACCCGGGTGCCGCTCGCCGCGACCCGCTTCGTCGAGCTGCAGCCGGGGGCGGCCGTCACCGCGGTCGAGGCGATGCGGGCCGCGGGCGTCGAGGTCGAGGGCGGCATCGTGCTGCCCGCGGCGCCCGCCTGAGGGCGTCGCGGATCCCGACCGGCCGGCTCAGTCCTCGCTCATCGAGGCCCAGACCTCCTTGCAGGTCGGGCACACGGGGTACTTCTCGGGGTCGCGGCTCGGCGTCCAGAGCTTTCCGCACAGCGCCCGCACCGGCTCCCCCGTCACCGCGGACTCGACGATCTTGTCCTTCGGGACGTAGTGGCTGAAGCGGTCGCGCTCCTCGCCGTCGGTGGTGTCCAGCACCGGGACGGTGTCGGTGCGCTCGTCGAGGTCGGGGTGCACGGTCGTCATGCCGACATCCTGCCTCGCTCCCGCGCCGCCGTCAGGAGCCATCGGCGGTCCGTCCACGGCCGGGGTCCGGCGTGCTCCCCCTGGTGGGCCGCTCAGTTGGTGGTCGGGTCCTCCGGGTAGGTGCTGGCGAAGGCCAGGGAGCCGGGCTGGCGGCGGAGCACCGAGCGCCACAGCGCGGTCGGCGCCCGGGAGAACGCGTCGATCGACATCGACTCCACGCAGAACCAGGCGCCCGAGGAGATCTCCTCCTCGAGCTGGCCCGACGCCCAGCCCGCGTAGCCGGCGAACACGCGCATCGCGCGGATGCCGGGCACGAGCAGGTCCGGGGGCGCGTCGAGGTCGATCAGGCCGAGGTTCTCGTGCAGCTTGCGCCACCCCACCGGCTCCCCCGACGTGCGCAGCCGGGCGAGCCCGAGCGCGGAGTCGGTCGAGACGGGACCGCCCTGGAACACGACGCCCGGGTCGACGACGTGGTCACCCCAGGTGGGCAGGACCTCCCCGACGGGCAGGCGGGTCGGCCGGTTGACGATCACTCCGAGGGTGCCGTCGCCGTCGTGGTCGAGCAGCAGCACGACGGTCCGGCGGAACGCGTCCGAGGTCAGCTCCGGCGACGCCACCAGGAGCCGACCGGCGAGCGGAACCGGTTGCCTCACCCCCTCATCCTGCCGAGCGCGGCGCCTCACCGCGGTCCGGGACCCCGACGGCGGCGGTGACCGGGGCGGCGACGGCCACCGCGGCCGGGACCGTGGCCGGCACGCCGGGCTCGTCGTCGGACCACGGCACGGCCCCGGTGGCCGCGACCACCGCGGCCGCGACCGTCGAGGACAGCCCGGGGTGGAAGACGCTCGGCACGATGTAGTTGGCGTTGAGCTCCTCGGGGCGGACGACCGCGGCCAGGGCCCGCGCCGCGGCGACGAGCACCGCGGTGGTGATCTCCCGGCTGCGCGCGTCGAGCAGCCCGCGGAAGACCCCGGGGAAGACCAGCACGTTGTTGATCTGGTTCGGGTAGTCCGAGCGGCCGGTGGCGACCACCGCGGCGTGCTCGCGGGCCAGGACGGGGTCGATCTCCGGGTCGGGGTTGGCCAGGGCGAAGACCACCGCCCCGGGCGCCATCGTCGCGACGTCCGCGGAGTCGATCACGTTCGGCGCGGAGACCCCGATGAAGACGTCGGCGCCGGCGAGGGCGCCGTGGACGTCGCCGCGGTAGTCCCGCTGGTTGGTGTGCTCGACGACCCACCGCAGCTCCTCGGTGAGGTCGGGGCGCCCCGCGTGGACCGAGCCGCCGATGTCGCAGACGACCACGTCGGTCAGGCCGGCGGCCATGAGCAGCCGCAGGATCGCGAACCCGGCCGCCCCCGCCCCGGACATCACGAGCCGGACCGTCGCCAGGTCCTTGCGGACGACCTTCAGGGCGTTGGTCAGCGCGGCGAGGACGACGATCGCGGTGCCGTGCTGGTCGTCGTGGAAGACGGGGATGTCGAGCTCGGCGCGCAGGCGCCGCTCGACCTCGAAGCACCGCGGCGCGGAGATGTCCTCCAGGTTGATCCCGGCGAAGACCGGGGCGATGTGCTTGACCGTGCGCACGATCTCGTCGACGTCCTGGGTGTCCAGGCAGATCGGGAAGGCGTCGATCCCGGCGAAGCGCTTGAACAGCGCGGCCTTGCCCTCCATCACCGGCAGGGCCGCGGTCGGGCCGATGTTGCCGAGGCCGAGCACCGCCGAGCCGTCGGTGACGACCGCGATGGTGTTCCGCTTGATCGTGAGGCGGCGGGCGTCCTCGGGGTTCGCGACGATCGCCCGGCAGATCCGCGCGACCCCCGGCGTGTAGACCATCGACAGGTCGTCGCGGTTGCGGATCGGGACGCGGCTGTTCATCT